>NZ_VIUG01000004.1:0-276822 GCF_007828255.1 Pseudomonas sp. SJZ078
CTGAATGGGCATAAAAAATCCGATACCAGAGGACTGGTATCGGATTTTCTAGAAAGCCCGGCTTGGACTCAAATGCTTAAGTGAACAGCATTACGGCTTAGGCCGGGTTTTTTGTTGTGTGAATGATCCTCATGCGGCGAGGGTGGTCTGTCAGACGCATCGAAGTTTCTGACACGTTTTTAGGGTTGTCCCTCGGAAGCGAGGGCTCTAGCCTTTGGGTGTCGCTGCCAGTTCAGTGACCGGGCTTGACCGACCGAAGAATCACAGGGTATTGGCCCGGACAGTTTGTCCTGGGCTCCGTTAATTTAAGGAGTTTCCCTTTGAAAGATGATTCGAACGTTCGCAAGCCCGCAGCCACCTTCCCCTACGGCGACTACGCCCCCGAAAAGCTGCAAGAAGCCGCTGATCGTGCGCTGGACCATTACCTCAAACCCCAGGACAACCCGCCAGAACCCAAGCCCTCGCCGCAATTGTTCAACGTGAGCGATGCTGTCGACACCGAAGTCCTGCTGGCCAACCTCAGCGAAACCCTGGCCTCGGCCAATGCCATGCTCAGCGACCTGGCCTTCGACCTTGACGGCTCGCGGCGACATGTGGCGCTGGGGGTGGCGCAGATGATTGAGTTGGGCGCGCTGTTGGCGGACAAGGCGCTGGATCGGGTGGAGCTACGGGTTTGATGGCGTAAGGGCCGGCGTCATCGCGAGCAGGCTCGCTCCCACAGGGGGGTGTTCACAGATGTGTGGACCCCCTGTGGCGAGGGGATGAATCCCCTCGCCACAAAAGCTTTCATGTCGCAACAAGGCTTCCATGCCTCAACAAGCGCTTGCCACATAAGAGACAGAGGCTACGGCCGAATCTCGATCATCGTGCCATCCGGTACCAGATTCCAGACTTCGCGCATATCGACGTTGCGCATGGCAATGCAGCCATCGGTCCAATCCAGGGTGTGGAACAGCTGTTCAGGGTTTTCCTCGGAATCCGGCGTGCCGTGGATCATGATCATGCCCCCCGGCTCCACGCCTTCACGGCGGGCGCGGGCGGCGTCGCTGATGTTGGGGTAGGAGATGTGCATCGACAGGTAGAACCGGTCGCTGACCTTGCGCCAGTCGATCCAGTAGAAACCCTCGGGGGTGCGTTTGTCGCCCTCGATCAGCTTGGGGCCTTTCTTGGCGCCCTTGCCCAGGGAAATGCGATAGGTCTTGAGCGGCTTGCCGTCGTTGATCAATTGCAATTGATGAGCGGACTTGAGTACCAGCACTTTTTCGATGGGCTTGCCGTCGTAGGTTCCCACCGCAGAAGCCTGGGACACAGCAGCGAACGTCAAGCAGAACAGCACAAGCAACCAGCGCATTGAAACGGTATCCCTAGAGGTGTGGTGACGGTATGGTTTTTCAGGTCTTGGCAGGTTGAGCCAGCGGCGGGATCGATTCGGATCGCACCGGGTATTGCTCGGTTCGTCGGTCAGCATAGAAGTATTCCAAGGTCCGGCCCACTGTGCGGAAGGCCAGTTCGTCCCAGGGAATGTCCGCTTCTTCGAACAGTTTCACTTCCAGGCTCTCGGGGCCGGCGGCGAAATCCTCGTCCACCAGCTCGGCGCGGAAGAATACATGCACCTGGCTGATGTGCGGCACGTCGATCAACGTATAGATGTTCAGATTTCGCACCCGGGCGCAGGCTTCCTCGGCGGTTTCGCGCTCGGCGGCCTGTTCGACGGTTTCGCCGTTTTCCATGAAGCCCGCCGGCAGCGTCCAGTAACCGCGTCGCGGCTCGATGGCGCGGCGGCACAGCAGGACTTTGCTGCCCCAGGTCGGTACGCAGCCGGCCACGATGTTGGGGTTCTGGTAGTGGATGGTGTGGCAGGTGTCGCAGACAAAGCGCAGGCGCGAGTCGCCTTCGGGTATGCGCTGGGTCACCGGGTTACCGCACTGACTGCAGAATTTCATGCTTGGGTTCCTGAATGCTGCGCCTATCTTGGCGTGCGGGGCGGGTGTCGGCAAGTTGTCGTTTCGCGACACGACGCAGTCCGGGGGTTGGGCGGCTTGAACGATTGGTGCATGATGCAAGGTAGCGAATAAATCGAGAAGTCTCATGCTGGACGAGCTACTGCATCGAGTAAGCAACCATACCCCGCGTGACCTGCAGGTCGACCGACGTTTCCCTGAAGCCGCGGTGCTGGTGCCGATCACCCGCAGTGACGAGCCGGAGCTGGTACTGACCTTACGCGCCAGCGGGCTCTCGACCCATGGCGGCGAAGTGGCCTTTCCCGGTGGACGGCGTGACCCGGAGGACCCGGACCTGGTGTTCACCGCCCTGCGTGAAGCCGAAGAGGAAATCGGCCTGCCCCCCGGCCTGGTGGAAGTGATCGGCCCACTCAGCCCGTTGATTTCGCTGCATGGCATCAAGGTCACCCCCTATGTCGGGGTGATTCCGGATTTCGTCGAATACCAGGCCAACGATGCCGAGATTGCCGCGGTCTTCAACGTACCGTTGGAGTTTTTCCGCAAGGATCCCCGCGAACACACCCATCGCATCGATTACCAGGGCTGCAGTTGGTACGTGCCCAGTTACCGCTTTGGCGAGTACAAGATCTGGGGCCTGACGGCGATCATGATCGTAGAGTTGGTGAACCTGCTGTTCGACGCCGGCATTGACCTGCACAAACCACCCAGAAGCTTTATCGATACCTGAGCCCGAGGATCCTCATGAAATACCGCCTGGGCGAAGCCCGTGTCGAAACCCACCCACAGAGCTGGGTCGCGCCCAATGCCACGCTGGTGGGCAAGGTCCGCCTCGAAGAAGGCGCGAGTGTCTGGTTCAACGCCGTGCTGCGCGGCGATAACGAGTTAATCCTGATCGGCAAGGACAGCAACGTGCAGGACGGCACGGTGATGCACACCGACATGGGCTTTCCCCTGACTATCGGCACCGGCGTGACCATTGGCCATAACGCCATGCTCCATGGCTGCACGGTGGGGGATTACAGCCTCATTGGCATCAATGCGGTGATCCTCAACGGTGCGAAAATCGGCAAAAACTGCATCATCGGCGCCAATGCGCTGATCGGTGAAAACAAGGAAATCCCCGACGGTTCGTTGGTGATGGGCTCGCCGGGCAAGGTCGTGCGGGAATTGACCGAGGCCCAGAAGAAGATGCTCGAGGCCAGTGCTGCGCATTACGTCCACAATGCGCAGCGCTACGGCCGCGACCTGGCCGAGCAGGAATCATGAACAGCGTCGAACGTCCGGTGCCATCGCCCTGCGTGAGCATCTGCTCGCTGGACGATGACGACGTCTGCACCGGCTGCCAGCGCACCGTGTCCGAAATCACCCGTTGGCGCAGCATGGACAACGATGAACGGCGTAGCGTATTGGCCTTGTGTCATGAACGGGCGAAGGCCAGCGGGTTGGTGTGGATGTTGCCGGGAAGGTCCTGAATCATGAGGAACCCTTGTGGCGAGGGGATGAATCTCTAGCGAGCCCGCCACCGATCCAACCTCACCATCCCCAGCGCAATCCCGACAAACCCCAGCAATATGCCCCCGGCATTGATGAACACCTGTGGATAACCCAGGTTCGCCACATCGATGAAAGGGTAGGGGTATGCCCCCAGGAAACTCCCCCGCAACAGGACGTAGGCGAAATACACCACGGGGTAGATCACCCAGAGGCCGATGTGGCCCAGGCGCAAGGTGCCTTTGGGCACGCACTGCCACCAATAGGCGATGAACAGCAGCGGCATCACGTCGTGTAGCAACTCGTCGGCCACGAATTGCCACCCTCCGGGTTGCCACAGATGGCGCAGCAGCAGGTTATAGGCCAGGCCGACCAAGGCGATGTTCACGGCGATACCGCTGCAGACGGCGGGCCGCAGGAACCAGCGCCGGGCGGCCGATTCGCGGCGGGTCACTTCGCAGGTCAACACCACGGCCACCAGGGTGTTGGTCAGTACCGTGAAGAAACTGAAGACATTCACCAGGCCGCCCAGCAGGCTCGCGCCCAGTTCCCAACGCCCCAGCAGAACCAAATACAGCTGGATGCTCAATCCAGCCCAGCCTAGCAGCGCCGCCACCGATACGAAGCGCTGTCGAAGGTTCATGACTCAGACCGGCCGCTTGGTACGCATCAGCTTGATATACAACCGCTCGACTTTCTCCCGCGCCCACGGCGTCTTGCGCAGGAAGGTCAGGCTCGACTTGATGCTCGGGTCACTCTTGAAACACCGGATATCGATGCGTTCGGCCAGGCCCGACCATTCGTAGTGCTGCACCAGGGCGTTGAGGATCTGCTCCAGCGTCACGCCGTGCAGGGGGTTGTTGTGCTGTTCGGTCATGGAGGTATGTGCGTGAAGGGAATAGGCGCGCACCTTAGCCGAGGTGCCCATGGGTTGGAAGTCTAGCGGCAACACTGTTACCGGTTTCGAAAAGATTCATGTCGGCAAAAGCGCTTTCTCTATCGGGAGTGGAACATTATTCTTGCGCCGTCTGCTGAAACGGTTCTTCTAAGGCGTCAAGGCCGCTGCGGCCTTGCGTTCCAAGAATTCTCCTGAATGCTCCGTCTTTATAAGACAGCGCTGTCTTTGTGTGGGAGCGGGCTTGCTCGCGAAAACGGTGGTCAGTCGACTGAAACGGCGGCTGTGAAATCGCTTTCGCGAGCAAGCCCGCTCCCACAAGGGACGCTGCAATGTCTGGAGACTTTTTACTGAACCATGCCCGCACAGGATCGTCATCTAAAGTGATTACTTGCGCGGGACTCCTTAAATATCACGGAGAATCACACTATGAGCACTGAAGGTGCTTCGAATCGAGGCCGTCTGCTACCGAGCCTGCTCGGCATTCTGCTTCTATTGATGGGCCTGGCCCTGTTGGCCGGCGGGGTCAAGCTGAGCATGCTTGGCGGTTCGTGGTATTACCTGCTGGCCGGTATCGGCCTGGCCCTGACCGGTGTGCTGCTGATCATGGCCCGCCGGGCGGCCCTGGGCCTGTATGCGCTGGTGCTGTTCGCCAGTACGGTATGGGCTTTATGGGAAGTGGGCCTGGATTGGTGGCAACTGGTGCCGCGCCTGGCGATGCTGTTCGCCCTGGGCATTGTCATGTTGTTGCCATGGTTCCGCCGCCCGCTGCTGACGGCCGACGCGTCTCCCATGGGCACCCGCGCATTGGGCGCCGCCGTGGTCATCGCCGGTGTCGCGGCGCTTGCCAGCCAGTTCACCAATCCGGGTGAAATCAAGGGGCAACTGGACCGCGACAACGTCGCGGGCATGACCAACACCGCACCGGCAATGCCCGACGGCGACTGGAACTCCTATGGCCGTAGCGCCCATGGCGATCGTTATTCGCCGCTGGCGCAGATCACCCCCCAGAACGTCAGCAAGCTGGAGCAAGCCTGGAGCTACCGTACCGGCGACCTGCCGGGGCCGAACGATCCGGGCGAGACCACCGCTGAAAACACCCCGCTGAAAGTCAACGGCATGCTCTACGTGTGCACACCCCACAGTCAGGTGATTGCCCTGGAGCCTGAAACCGGTAAGGAAATCTGGCGTTTCGATCCGAAGCTTTCCACGCAGAAGGCGGAAAACTTCAAGGGTTGGGCACACATGACCTGCCGTGGCGTGACCTATCACGATGACGCGGTGTATGCCTCTGCCGAGCAGAGCCCCACCGGCACCGCCAGCCCCACGCCGGCCAGCACGGTGTGCCCGCGCCGGATTTTCCTGCCGACTGCCGACACCCGCCTGATCGCCCTCAATGCCGACACCGGCAAGATGTGCGAAGACTTCGGGGACAAAGGCCAGGTCGACCTGACCGCCAACATCGGTGGCTTCACCGCGGGTGGTTACTACTCGACCTCGCCTCCAGCCGTCACCCAGAACCTGGTGGTGATCGGCGGCCACGTCACCGACAACGTTTCCACCGACGAGCCCAGCGGCGTCATCCGCGCCTACGACGTGCACACCGGCAAGCTGGTGTGGAACTGGGACAGCGGCAAGCCGGACGACACCACGCCAATTGCCGAAGGCCAGACCTACACCCGCAACTCGCCGAACATGTGGTCCATGTTCAGCGTCGATGAAAAACTCGGCATGCTCTACCTGCCGATGGGCAACCAGACCCCCGACCAGTTCGGTGGCCTGCGTACCCCGGAATCGGAAAAATATTCCGCCGGCCTGACCGCGCTGGATATTGCCACCGGCAAGGTCCGCTGGTACTTCCAATTCACCCACCACGACCTGTGGGACATGGACGTCGGCGGTCAACCGACCCTGATGGACATGAAGACCGCCGACGGCGTGAAACCGGCCGTACTGGCCTCGACCAAGCAGGGCAGCATCTACGTGCTGGACCGCAGCAACGGTCAGCCGATCATCCCGATCAAGGAGATCCCGGTGCCGCAAGGCGCGGTGGAAGGCGACCACACGTCGCCGACCCAGCCGATGTCCGACCTGAATTTCGTGCCGCCGGTCCTCAAGGAACGCGACATGTGGGGCGTGACTCCGTTCGACCAGATGCTCTGCCGGATCGACTTCAAGTCGCTGCGCTATGACGGCATGTTCACGCCGCCGTCGCTGCAGGGTTCCATCGTTTACCCGGGCAACTTCGGGGTGTTCGACTGGGGCGGTATCTCGGTTGATCCGGTGCGCCAGATCGCTTTCGTCAACCCGAGCTACATGGCGTTCAAGTCGAAGCTGGTACCGGCGGCCGAAGTGGCCGGTGGCCCGGGTCGCAAGAGCGAAACCGAAGGCGTGCAGCCAAACAAGGGCGCGCCCTATGGCGTGATCCTCGAAGCGCTGCTGTCGCCCATGGGCCTGCCCTGCCAGGCACCGGCCTGGGGTTATGTGGCAGCGGTCGACCTGACCAACAACAAGACCCTGTGGAAACACAAGAACGGCACCGTGCGTGACAGCTCGCCAGTACCGATCCCGCTGAGCATGGGCGTACCGAGCCTGGGCGGCACGTTCACCACCGCCGGTGGCGTGGCGTTCCTGAGCGGTACCCTTGACCAGTACCTGCGTGCCTATGACGTGAAAAACGGCAAGCAACTGTGGGAAGGCCGCCTGCCCGCCGGCGCCCAGACTACGCCGATGACCTACACCGGCAAGGACGGCAAGCAATACGTGCTGGTGGTTGCTGGCGGTCATGGTTCCCTGGGGACGAAGCAGGGGGATTATGTGATTGCCTACAAACTGCCGGATTAAACCAGGCCGGTAGCAATGAAAAAGGCGACACCTTTGCGGGTGTCGCCTTTTTTGCGCCAATTTTCACTTGATCGTTCCCACGCTCTGCGTGGGAATGCAGCCCGGGACGCTCCGCGTCCCAAAGAGCCGAACGCGGAGCGTCCGCAGAGGCATTCCCACGCGGAGCGTGGGAACGATCAATACAGCAGGGTAGTAGCCAAACTTACAGCTCGATCTTCACCGCTTGAGACGCGCGGGTCGCCTTGGCACGGGCCGCTTCGATGGATTCGTCGCGGGCCAGGGCCACGCCCAGGCGGCGCTGGCCGTTGACTTCCGGTTTGCCAAACAGACGCAGCGCGGTGTCCGGTTCGCTCAGGGCGACGCCCAGGTTGGCGAAAGCGGTCTGGGTCGACTGGCCTTCCACCAGGATCACCGCCGATGCCGACGGGCCGAACTGGCGGATCAGCGGGATCGGCAGGCCGAGGATGGCGCGAGCGTGTAGGGCGAACTGCGACAGGTCCTGGGAAATCAGCGTCACCAGACCAGTGTCGTGGGGACGCGGAGAGACTTCGCTGAACCACACCTGGTCGCCCTTGATGAACAGCTCGACGCCGAACATCCCACGTCCGCCCAAGGCCTCGGTCACCGCCTTGGCGACGCGCTCGGATTCGGCCAGTGCCGCCGGGCTCATGGCCTGGGGTTGCCAGGACTCCTGATAGTCGCCTTTTTCCTGGCGATGGCCGACCGGTGCGCAGAAGGTGGTGCCGCCGGCATGGCGCACGGTCAGCAAAGTGATCTCGTAGTCGAAGTCGATAAAGCCTTCAATGATCACCCGGCCCTTGCCGGCGCGGCCGCCTTCCTGGGCATAGTCCCAGGCTTTCTGTACGTCGTCGCTGCTGCGCAGCAGGCTCTGGCCCTTGCCTGACGAGCTCATCACCGGCTTGACCACGCATGGGAAACCGAGGGTTTCAACGGCCTTGCGGTAGTCCTCCACGGTGTCGGCGAAGAAGTAGGGCGAAGTCGGCAGGCCCAGCTCTTCGGCGGCCAGGCGCCGGATGCCTTCGCGGTTCATGGTCAACTGCGCGGCGCGGGCGGTGGGGATCACGGTGAAGCCTTCGGCTTCCAGTTCCACCAGGGTGGCGGTGGCGATGGCTTCGATTTCCGGCACGATAAAGTGCGGCTTCTCGGCCTCGATCACCGCACGCAGGGCGGCGCCGTCGAGCATGTTGATCACGTGGCTGCGATGGGCCACTTGCATGGCCGGCGCATTGGCGTAGCGATCCACGGCGATCACTTCCACGCCCAGGCGCTGCAATTCGATTACCACTTCCTTGCCCAGCTCACCGCTGCCACACAACAAAACGCGGGTCGCGGTGGGCGACAAGGGAGTTCCGATACGGGTCATCTGAAGGTCCTCAAACAGGAGCGGATCATCGGGGTTGCGCGCCGGGCGAGCTTCCCATAGGGAGAAAGCGCGGCATTTTACATGAACCATGGGGTTTGGCTTCAATTGGCCATGACCTGCCGACGTAAGCGCCAGGCCATGATCAGCCAGACGGCGGTGACCCCGGCGAATTTCGAGGCCAGGGCGGTGATGACCACCGGTGGGGTCAAGGCATCGATCAGGCCGAAGAAAATGAAGGTGTCGAGGGGAATGCTCAGTGCCGAGCTGATCCACAACCGATCATGCAACGCACGCTTGGTGATCGTGAACACCAGCCAGTCGATGCACTCGGACACCGCGAACGCTGTGGCGCTGGCCAGAGCGATGGTCGGGTCCGAGGTGACATAGGACAACACCAGCGCCGCCAGCATCGCTGCGATGGCGCCATGGCCGAACCTGGTCTGCACCATGTCCCGCAGGACGAACACCAGGCCACCCCAGGCCGACCAGATGATGTCCAGGTGCGGTGCGGCGGAAAAGGCGTAGTTGATCAGCACGACGCTGCTGATGTAGGCGATCAGGAAAAGCATGGGGAACCTGGCTCAGCAAATAGTTCGAAGGCGAATGATAAGCCTGTGGCGAGGGGATTTATCCCCGTTGGGCTGCGCCAGCAGCCCTAAAACCAGCCAACCCGGTGTATCAGGCAGATTGAGTCCACTGTGATGGGGGCTGCTGCGCAGCCCAGCGGGGATAAATCCCGTCGCCACAGGGGGGCCGTTCAGAGGGACAGGGTAGTTCAGCCGCCAGTCTCTCAATCCTCCTCACTACCCTCCGCCTTCCAATACCCCACCGCCTTCACAAAGTCCTGGTCCAACCCTTTCTCCTCCAGCAACACCTTGCGAATCTGCCGTGACACCTTGCTTTCGGTGGCGACCCAGGCGTAGAGCTTGCCGCCCGGCATGTCCAGATGCTGCACGGTAGTCAACAGGCTGTCCGGGCGGCCTTCGCGCAGTACCCAGATCACGTGCACCTGCGCCGGACTTTGCAGGACTTGCTGCTCGGCACCGTTTTCGACTTCCACCACCACCAGCGCACGCCGGTTGGGCGTCAGGCCTTCGAGGCGGCGGGCGATGGCGGGCAGGGCGGTTTCGTCACCGATCAGCAGATAACTGTCGAAAATGTCCGGCACGATCATCGAGCCCCGAGGCCCTCCGATGTGCAGTGATTGCCCGGGCTCAGCCTGGGCCGCCCAGGTCGAGGCGGGACCGTCGCCATGGAGCACGAAATCGAGATCCAGCTCCAGGGCCTCCAGGTCGTAGCGACGCGGGGTGTAGTCGCGCATTTCCGGCAGCGGGCCCTGGGCCTTGCCGGCGCTGGGGTCGAAGGTTTCCAGGGCGGCCCGTTCCTCGGCGTTCTGCGGGAAAAACACTTTCACGTGATCATCCGTGCCCAGGCTGATAAACCCGGCCAGTTCCGGCCCGCCAACGGTGATGCGGCGCATGCGTGGTGTCAGGTCTACCACCCGCAATACTTGCAGGCGACGACGCTTGATCTCGTGGCTGACACGGTGAATGGTGTTTGGATCGATTTCAGTCATCGCTTGGCTCCGAAACGGGTGGACGGGCGGCGCCGTCACTGATGGCTTTGGCGGTGTCGTTGAGTAGATCGCGTATCCGCTGGATTTCTTCCGGGCTCCAGCGATCCTGGTGCCTCTGCAGGGCCCGGCGCAGGTTACCCACCGCTTCGTGGATTTCAGCCGGTCGATCCTGCTCGCGCAGGATGCGCTTGCTGGCTTCTATGCGTATCCGCACGCCATCCATCGCCTCGGCCTGGTCGTGAAGGAACAGACGTCCAGCGTCGGTTGCGCTGTAACATTTTTTACCGCCCTCGGCGTCTCCGCTGACCATCTTACTCATTTCCAGGTGGGTCAGGGTGGGGTAGATCACGCCGGGACTCGGGGTGTAGGCGCCGTCGAACATGGCTTCGATCTGCCGAATCAGCTCATAACCGTGACAAGGCTTTTCGGCGATCAGTGCCAACAACAGCAACTTCAGGTCGCCCGCAGCGAACACTCGTGGACCGCGCCCACCGCGCTCTCGACCGGGTGGGCGCCGTTCGAAACCATCACGATGATGTTGTTCGCGAGTGGGAGGGTAATAAGGAGCTGTCATCTATCTACTCTCTGTTCTGCATAAATAGAATCGAGATATATCTTTGACTTCAGATATATCTTCGACTATAGATATATCTTTGTTAAAAGATATATCTCGGTTGCGTCATACTTGAAGTGAAACAAGACCTTACCTGAATCCCTTGTGGGTGCGGGACGAAACCGGATGGGCGTCTGGGTGTTTTAACCGCAACTAGTGAGAATGTCGGAAGTCTCTTACATTCAAAGTTGCGTTTTGTCGAAAAATGCATATTTTTCGTAGTTTAGCGTGCGCGTTTTACTACATGACTCTGCGAACTTTCCTGCTTATTTTTAATTAAAGAGCGACGATCATGCACCGGCGTTGAAGGGGCACGCCAAGCTGTATTGGTGCGCAACTTCGGCCCTTCTCTCTTTATTGCTATGAACAGGTGTTAAACAATGCTCATGAAAATCGTAACCGCAGCCACCCTGACCACTGCGGCCCTGAGTTCTTCGCTGGCTTTCGCTGCCGACGACGCACGTTCGTCCATTCATATCACCGCGAACATTCCGACCGAGCAGTTCCACGTGCAGCCCCGTGACGGGAACTGGGGTAAGGACGAGACCATGACCTACAACACGGTCAGCGGCACCTTGACTTCGCTGCGTCAGACCTACGATGTGAAAAACACCGTCGGTTCGGTCAATGCCTACATCGAAGGCGGCCCGGCTTCGCTGTACAACGGCAGCGACGCCATCGCCCTGACCACTACTTTCAACGGCGTCACTCTGACCGCCATGTCCCAGGAAGTGGTAGACGATGCAACCTCCACCCCAGGGACCCAGGCCGAAATGGTCATCCTCCCGGCCAAGCCTCTCAACACTCAGAACGGCCTGTACACCGCCGACATGACCGTCATCTTCGACGCCGTGCCGCGCCCGTAAGGCCATTCGCTGCCCGGTGAGTTTCACCTCTTTCCCCGGGTATGCAGGGTCGACCGGTTCTCCCCGACGGGTCGGCCCGTACCTGAAACACCCCGATAGCTCGCTGATTATGAGAGTCCGTTGATGTTACCGATGACACCCATCGCGAGTGCGCTCGCGCTGTTGATGTGCGTCAGCGCATTGGCCGCACCGACTGCCCCCGGTACGACGCCGAGAAGCCTGCTGTCCCAGGCCAAGGGCCTGCCGGCGGAGTTTGAATCCCACTTCTTCGATGTGCCCATCGCGGTTCGTATTGAACTCAATCAACAGTTTCTCGGTGAAGCCATGGTGGTCATGACGCGCGATGATCGCATCACCTTGCTTGAGTTCAACGACACCCAGGACAGCACCATCAAGGCCGTTGAGCGCGAGCAATGGGAGCAACGGCTCAAGCAGGGAATGGTATTGGGCGCCTGCGAGACCAACTGCACGGCCGGACTGTTGGCGGTGCATTACAGCCTGGAAAATTCGTTGGTGTCGATTCTGACCCGCGACATCGAGCGTGGTATCGAAACCCAGCGTTATTACGAACAACCGGAAGGCGGCAGCCTCGGCCTGATCTTCAACAACCAGCTCAATCTCAATGGCGGCCAGGAGCAGGACACAGGCGGGCGCTATGGCCTCAACGCCAGTTCCAGCGTCGGCAACTGGAGCCAGTCGCTGGACCTCCAGCTTTCGCGTCTTGGCGGGCCGGACGACAAGCTGTATCACGCGGTCCATGAGTTGTTCACCCAGCGGGAAATGGAAGGCAATTTCTTCCGCCTGGGTTACTTCACCCCCAGCTCCGATGGCTTGAATCGCCAGATACGCTCCTTCGGCGCCAACCCGGATACCGCCCTGGGCCTGATGTTCGGCAGCTCCGACAGCCTGGCGATCGACAATCCCAAACCCAGCGTCTACCCCATTTATGTCACCGCCAGCCGCCAGGCTTCGGTGGAGATTTATCGCAATGGCCTGTTGATCAACACCCAGGCCGTCGCCGCAGGCTTGCAGAGTCTCGATACCCGGCCGTTGCCCGGCGGTATCTATGAAGTGGAAGTCCGCTTGATCGAGGACGGGCAAACCACCGCCACCAGCCAGGAGCTGGTCTACAAACCGAACAATTGGAGCAACGCCGAGGACCGCTGGCGCTACAACCTGTTCGCGGGCCGGGAAACCCGCCTCTGGAGCAATTGGGATGACCAGCCTTCAGGCTTCACGACGGCAGGGTTCGGCCTCAACTACCTGCTGCATCCCCGGGTGATCCTGGGCGCCTCTACCCGCAAGGTGCAGGACAAGATGCAGGTGGGCACCTCGGTGGATTGGACGCTTGCCAGCAGTACCAGCCTATACGCCAACGTCTATCACACCGAACAGTACGGCAATGGCATGGACTTGCAGGCGCTCTATAGCTACGGCCAGGGCAGCGTCGTCGCCAGCCACAACCGCAGCTGGCTGGACACCCGCAACACCTACGAAACCCTGCCGGACGGCACGCGCATCCGTCAGCGCAACGTCTACGTCGGCCAGACCAGCAACTCGTCGCTGTCGGTCAATCATCGCTTGAGCAACAAGACGTCTATCAACGGACGGCTTGCCTACAGCGAAGGCAATGTCCAGGGCACCGGCCTGGACCTGGGCTGGACCCAGCGCGGCAAGCTGCGCGGTAGCGACGCCAACTGGCGGGTGTCGTTGTTCGATCGCCCCGGCACGTCGAGCACCAACGACCGACGCAACCGCGGCATTGACCTGAGCGTCAGCGTGGCCCTGGGTGGGCCGGGCGAATACTGGTCCGGCAGCATCGGCACCCGGACCTCACGCGAGGGTGACCGGGACAACAACGCGTCGCTGACCTATCGCCGCGACCTCGAAGACCATGTGTTGCAAAGCGTCTCCGGCACCGCGCTGGCCGACACCTATGGCGTAGGCCTGTCCGGCATCGCCAGCTTCAGCACCGAGTCCCTCTATGGCGATGGCTTCCTGCAGCGCTCGTCCTACAACGACAACCTTACCGGCGGCCTGAACCTGAGCAGCACCGTGGCCGTGGGCGGGCAGAAGGCTGTACTCACCGGCCTGCCCCATGGCCGTGGCGCGGGGATGATCGTCGACGTGGAGACCGACCTGGACAATGTCGTCCTGCGTGCCGACGATCTGACAGGCGGCAGCACCACCCTGCATCCGGGTCGCAACTTCGTTCCGATCACCGCCTACCGCAACAGCATGGTGACCTTCGACTTCGAAGGCGTCCATCCACCGGCAGCGAACATTGAGCCTGCTCGCACTCGCTATCACCTGAACAAGGGCGGCGTGGACTACCGCAAGGTCAGCGTGATGAAAACCGTGACCGTGCTCGGTCGCCTGTTGGACGAAAACGGTGAACCGCTCAAGGGTCACCACGTGATCAACCACGCCAGCCGTGGAGTCAGCGAGGCGGACGGGTTCTTCTCCATGGAAATGAACGCCGCGTCCCCGACCCTGGAAGTGCGTTACGGCAACGAGCTGTTCTGCCGCTTCCGCCTCGACCCGGAAAGCGCCAGCGACGATGGCGACGTGTTGATGATCGGCGATCTGCGGTGCACGCCAGACACGCTGGCTGACAGCTCGTTGGCCGAGGCCGGTAAGGACTGGCAGCGCTCTTGATTTTTGGGTGTGGTGGGGAGCAAGGGTCGTTCCTCACGCAAGGATTTTCCTTCCAACTTGCAGGGATTTGCATTGATGTATGAGGTTGTATAGATGAAACCTTTTTCGGTAGCCGTGCGCAGCGTGGTTTCGCTGTTGTTGCTTGCTTGCGTGCCGGTGGCCAATGCGGCGAGTCAGAATATCAGCGCGATATTCAGACCCGATGCTTCGAAGCCAAACCTGAATCAATTTACCAATACCACACCGGTTTCAGGCTACTGCACTTTCTATCCGGCAGATTGCGCTGCGACGAAGATATTCAGCATTCAGTTGCCTATCAGTTTCAATTCGAACAGCCCTATCCAGGCGAACCATACCGATTATAGGCAAGGGGCGACCTTCAAGGTGCCCGCCAACTGGCGTACCGCACAAGTGACTCATGCCGAAACGGGGGAAATCGAAACCGTCGAAGTACGCTTTTCAGGCATCGGGTCGAGGTATCGACTTCCAATGAACGTGCTTGACCTGATAGGTAATCCGAACATTGACCTTGCATTGGCTCATAACCGGTTGTGGGGTGGCTACGGCCATAGCTGGGTGAATCCCGGCACACCTTGCGGGTATACCGGCCATGGAGGCCTTAATGCGACTACATATCGGTTTTTCTGGAAAACCAGGGTCGAAGCTGCGTGCTCCAAAAAGGCCAGCTTTTTGATCCCCAGCTTTACCTACGATTATCTGGACTTTGCCTACGAACTACGCACCCCAAATCCTCTGAAAATGTCGAGCGGTCTATATACCGGGTCACTGACCTATAACATTGGGCCAGGTCAGGACCTCGACATGGGCGATGTCATGATCCCTTCCGACCCGGTCCTTACCTTTAATTTCAATCTGACCGTCGAACACACCCTCAAGATCGAAGTCCCCCCCGGCGGCAACCGCGTGGAACTGGTGCCCCAGGACGGCTGGCAAGCCTGGCTCAACAGCGGACGCAAGCCGACGCGGCTGTTCCGCGACCAGCGCTTCCATATCTCCGCGTCTTCCCGTTTCAAGATGGCACTCGAATGCCAGCAAATCAGCGGCAACACCTGCGCGATTTCTGAAGCCGGCACCGGCCACGCCGTACCGGTGGACGTCAGCGTGACCCTGCCCGATGGCTTGACGGATGCCGGTGGGCAGCCGGTCAACCGCCGTCGGTTGCTGCGTGACGGCAGTGGTACCGAGCTGTTCCAGCCGGGCCTGTATGTCGACCGCAGGCCGGGAATGCTGCACTTCGAAGTGGCTCGCAGCAGCGTCGAGGAGATGCTCGACAGCGGTGCGAAAGCCTACACCGGCAACGTCACGGTGATCTGGGATTCGGAAGTTTAAGGGGCATGGATTGTCCAGCCTGAGGCGAAAGGACGGTGAGGTATCGATGAAACATTTACCGATGGCAGTGCGTAGTGTGGTCTTAGTGGGGTTGTTGACCTGTGCGTCGACGGTCAGTGCCGTGAGCGCGGACATCACCGCAGTCTACAGGCCGGATCCTTCGAAGCCCAACGACAATACCTTTCTCAACACCACACCGGTCTCAGGCTATTGCTTCAATTATGCGGCGCTGTGTGAGAGAGAGAAAATTTCCAGTGTCCAGTTTCTCCTCAACGCCCACTCGAATGCACCTATCCAGGCGGACCATGGTAATTCCCGGCAAGGGGCGATGTTCCATATGCCAGCCACTTGGCGTCTGGCACAGGTGACCCATACAGGAACAGGTGAAACCGAGATCGTTCAAGTACGCATAGCCGGCATAGGCTCGTACTACCAGCTCCCTGTCAGCGTCATTGATCTAGTCGGTGGTGGCGTGGATATGAGCACCGCTCACGCAAAGTTATGGGGAGGTTCCAGTTGGAAGTATGCGCCTTCACCCTGCCAATCCTCGGGTCATTCGGGCTTGAATGACCTCGTCTACATTTTCTTCTGGAAGACCCCGGTTGAAGGTGTGTGCGCCAAAAGGGCCAGTTACCAGATCCCCAGCATGTCCTACCACGGCTTGAACTTTGCCTACGAACTGCGCACGCCCAATCCATTGAGGATGTCGGCCGGTCAATACATCGGTTCAGTGTCCTATGGTGTTGGTCCGGGGCAAGACTTCGACATGGGCGATGTGATGATGCCCACTGACTCGGTGATTACCCTCAATTTCAAACTGAACGTGGAGCACGCCCTCAAGGTGGAGGTTCCGCCTGGCGGCAACCGGGTCGAACTGGTGCCTCAAGAGGGCTGGCAAGCCTGGTTGAGCAATGGCAGCAAGCCGACGCGGCTGTTTCGCGACCAGCGCTTCCATATCTCTGCGTCCTCGCGTTTCAAGATGGCAATCGAATGCCAAATCATCAGCGGCAACACCTGTGCGATCTCCGACACCGGCACCGGTCATGCCGTGCCGGTGAACGTCAGCGTGACCCTACCCGAAGGATTGACGGATGCCGGTGGGCAACCGGTCGACCGGCGCCCGTTGTTACGTGACGGCAGCGGTACCGAGCTGTTCCAGCCGGGTTTCTACCTCGACCGTAAAGCCGGAACGCTGCACTTCGAGGTCGGCCAGAGCAACGTCGAACAAATGCTCGACTCCGGGGCAAAAGCCTATAGCGGCAACGTCACGGTGGTCTGGGATTCGGAAGTTTAAGCGGCCTGTCGGCCAGGATTTTTTAGTGAGTCGCGTCAAATGCATGAGGTTCGAAAAGTGATGAAACATTTATTGGCATGGGTTGGTTTTTCTCTGTTTTGCGGCGTGGCCCAGGCCGGTCCGCAGATTGGGGTCGGGGTGGTCTACGACTATCTGGACGGCAACAAGACTACCTATATGAAGCGGGTGTTCAACGGCGGCACGTCCACAGCCTTCGTCAAGGTCAACATCCTGGAGATTATCTATAACGAGGACGGCACCTATCAGGAAGTGCCGCTGCAGAACCAGGCCAGTGCCCAGGCCAAGGACGGCCTGATGGCCAGCCCGGCGCGCCTGATCGTGCCAGCCAACGGCGTGCAGGGAACGCGCTTGCTGTTCATGGGCAACCGCGACAAGGAGCGCTACTTCCGTGTGCGCTTCGTGCCGGTGGTACCGGAGGCCGAAGACGAGTTCGCTGTCAGCAAGGAAGAGCGCGAGCAATATAAGAAGGATCGCGTGGGCGCCGGGGTCAAGGTCCTGGCGGGCTACGGCACGGTGTTTTTCGTGCGGCCCAAGAACACCCGTTTCGAGTCAGTGATCGAGGACAACCCCAACCGCTATCTGCTGCGTAACAAGGGCAACAGCGTCGTGGTGATCGATGAGTTCAAGGACTGCGAGGCCAAGAAAGACAACGAATGCCGCCCCACCACCAAGCACCACGTGATGGCTGGCCGTACGTTCTCGTTCGATAAGGAAGCGGGGCGTGAATACCGCTTCACGCTGATTGAAGGCAGCCAGACAAAAAACGTCGAGATCAAAGGTTGACGGTCGTCGTTGACGCCACAGGTAATCAAATATGTCCAAGACACTGGTACGCCCCTTCGCATTGACCGCCCTGACATTGCTTTCGGCTGCGGCCTGGGGCGCAGTCGAGCGGGAAACCTTCGAACTCTACGTGACCATTCCGACGGCCGACTTTCATGTGGTGCCCCTCGACCCGCAACTGGTCCAGCGCGAACAGCGCCTGCCCTTCAGCACCATCACCGGGGAGCTGAGCCCGTTGCGGGCCACTTACGAGGTGAAGAACAGCAACGGTTCCATCGGTGCGCGCCTCGGGCAGGAGGCGTATTTGTCCAATGGGCGTGATCGTATCGACTTGCGGGTGAGATTCAACGGCGTCGAATTGACTTTGGATTCGGCCCAGGTGGTCTCGGCCACGGAAGCCCGACCGGGGCGGCAGGTGCCGTTGGAGATCGCCGCCATCAAGCCCGATGACGATTACAAGCCGGGTGACTACTACGGCACGGTGCACATGGTGTTCGACGCTACCGCGCCGTAGCGAGGCCTCACCTTGCGGTGAGGATCATGAAACAACACGAAACCCTGTGGCGAGGATGTTGTGTTGGGCCCGTGACGATGGGAGCAAGGTGTGCTCCCGCGCTTTTCATTACTATAAAAAGGTATCAAGCATGTTTAAGAAAGTTGTATCCGTTATTGCTTTGGGGGCTGCTCTGAACCCTTCACTGGTGTTCGGGGCCGATGATGCGCGTTCATCCATCCATATCGAGGCGAACATTCCGACCCAGCAGTTCCATGTGCAGCCACGGGACCCTGAGTTTGGCAAGGATGAATATATGTATTACAACCCTATCACTTACAAATTCACGTCTTTGCGCCACACCTATGATGTGAAGAACACCGACGGTTCGGTCCACGCCTACATCGAGAATGCTAACGAGACAGGTGCCATCCATCTGACCAACGGTGTGGATGTGGTATCCCTGCGGGCTATTTTCAACGGGGTACCGCTGGACAACCGACCTCAGGAAGTCGTGGACGATGCCACGTCCACACCGGGTACCCAGGCGGAGATGCGTGTCGTTGTTGCGAACTCGCCTACACGCCCACTCTCTGCTGGTATGTACAACGCCGACTTCACGGTGATTTTCGACGCGGTGCCTCGAAACAACCCCTGATCTTGGGTCTACCCCTGATCTGAGGGCAACTCCTGACCTTTGTGGCGCGGGGATAATCCCCTCGCCATAGGTAACCTGCCTACATCGCCGTGACTCGCTGCCCCGCCACCAACGGCGTGCACTGGGTATGGCTGCCCGGCTGCAAGTAGGGCGTGAGGAACGGTGCCATGCCCTTGAGCACCTGTACCGGCAAGGCCGAGGTGAATTTGAAGTTCTGTGCCGAGGCCCCCGGGACATAGGCGGTGAGAGTGCCGAAATGGCTGTCGCCGATATAGAAGACGAAGGTGGCGGTACGGTTGATCGCCTTTGAACTGATCACCCGTCCACCGGCGCCAACGGCTTCGATACGGTTGTCGCCGGTGCCGGTCTTGCCGCCCATGGCCAGCGGCGTGCCGTCGGCCAGTTTGAAACTGCCGGCGACCCGTTTCGCGGTGCCGGCGTCCACCACCTGGGACAGCGCACCGCGCAGGGCCCGGGCCACTTCAACCGGCATCACGCGTTTGCCTTTGTCCGGGTCGTTGACCAGTTGCGTTTCGTAGGGGGTGTCGACGGCGAAGTGCAGGCTGTCGACCCGCAGTGCCGGTTGACGGATACCGTCGTTGAGAATAGTGCCCACCAGCTCTGCCAATGCGGCGGGGCGGTCACCGGAGCTGCCGATAGCCGTGGCCAGTGAAGGCACGAGATGATCGAACGGATAGCCGACTTTCTGCCAGCGCTGGTGGATATCCAGGAACGCCTCGATCTCGAGCATGGTGCGAATACGACTGTCGCGAGCGCTCTTGTGCCGGCTCTTGAACAGCCAACTGTAGACTTCCTGGCGTTCGAATTCACTGGCCTTGACGATCTGGCTGAACTTGGCGTCGGGGTTGTTCAACAGGTAACCCATCAACCATAGATCGAGCGGGTGGACCTTGGCGATAAAGCCCTGGTCGGGCAGGTCGTAGGCGCCGGGGCCGTAGCTCTGGTAGAGCCGTTCCAGGCGTTCGTCGGTGAGCTTTTCGTTGCTCTTGACCGATTTGAGGTGCGAACGCACGAAGCGGTTGAAACTGTCCTGGCTGTCATTGGGAAAGAAATAGCGGTGCACGGCGGCCAGGCGGATCGCCGTGGGGTGCATGCTGTCGAGAAAGGTTTCGAGGCGCTGGCTGGTGTCTTTCTTCTGATATTTTTTCCAGAACCTGAGCAGGAACGAGGTGCCTTCGCGGTCGGCGAACTGGGCCAGGTATTCCTGGCGCCGCGGGTTACTGTCGTCCTTGAGCAGCTCGGCGCTGTTGTCGGGCCCGGCATAGGTGGCGTAGCGCACCAGATCGCGCATCAGGCGGATGAACGGCAGGTTGATCGACTCACGCAGGGCATCGCGCAAGGTGGGGTTGCGGCCGTTGTCCTCGCTGCGGAAGTTGTGAAAGGTGTGCAGCCCGCCGCCGGTAAAAAATGCCTCGCCGGGGCTGGCGGAGTACGTACGATCCAGCGCCGCCTCGAGCATCTTCGGCAGGCTGCGGTCGCTGTTCTGGATCAGGTAGTCGACGGCCCAGCGGGACAGGCGATCCTGCTCGGCGACCTCGACTTTTTTCAGGGCCGCCGGGGGCTCCGCGCCATAGCGGTCGTGCAGCTCGGCGATGATCTGCAGATAGGTGGTCAGTACCCGCAACTTGGCAGTGGAACCGAGTTCGAGTTTGCTGCCTTCGTTGATGTCAAAAGGCTGGTCGGTGCTGTCGGTCTGCACCCGCACGCGGGAGCCGTCCGGGGTCAGTTCCAGCAGGGTGAAGCTGTAGCGCACCTGGGTGGTGCTGGTGGGGGTGAGCAGGCGTTCTCCCATCAGGCCGATTTCGGTCGCGAAGGCCGGGTCGGCCAAGCGCTTGAGGTACTCGGTGGCCTGGGTCTGCAAGTCGTTCTGCAAGGTGCTGGTGGCGGACAGGTCCAGGCGATCGAGGTCATACAATGGACGGTCGAGCAGCGTGGCGAGTCGACTGCGGGCGGCGCTGATGCCTTTATTGGTTTCGTTGGGCTGGATCGTCGGTTGCTGCACCCAATCGCGATAACTGACCTTGCTCGCCAGGGCTGCATCGGCCAGGGCACCGTCGATCACACCGTTCTGGGTCAGCAGCCGGATATGGCTGTCCGTCAGGCTTGCCAACTCGTCATGGCCCTTGGACAGGTAATGGGAAGGGCGGCGCTGGGCGATCATCAACGACAACATCTGTCGTAAGGCCAGGCCCTTTTCGGCCAGGCTCCGCGGGTCGGTGGCGGTGCTGAACAACTGCTCGTTGGCCCGGTTGAAATCGGCGCCGTACCAGACCCGCAAGCCTTCGGCCATGCCATGGACCTCTCCGTGCCCCGGTACGGCGGACAGCGGCACGCTGTTGAGGTAATCGCGCACGATCCGCTGCCGCGCCTCGAGGGTCTGCGGACCGGTCCGATAGGCGCGCACGCTGGCGGAAATCATCTGACGGATCTTTTCACCCCCCGAGACGGTCAGGCCATCGGGAGAATGGCGGTACTTTTCCAGCTGCGTCGCCAGGGTACTGCCCCCGGCGGACTGCCCCGGCAAGCTCAACAGCTTGGCCACCTGCGACCAGGCCGCCATGCCGAAGCGCGGCCAGTCCACCGCCGGGTTGGCCTGGGGCTGGCGGGGATCGAGCAGAAAGCGGTTTTCGATGAACAGCAGGCTTTGCACCACCACGGGGGGGATGGCGTCGAAACTGGCATATAGCTGTTGTGGATACTTGAACTGATACAGCGGCGCGGCGCGGCAATCGGTGATGGTCAGGCCGGCCTGGATCTTCTCCGGATAAGGCACGAACAGGCCTTTGCCGACGTAGTCCATCAAGGCCGGCGAAAACCGTGTCTGGGCCTGGATCACATAGTTGCGCTTGAGCAGTCGCGGCAGGAACTCCCCCAGCGAGCTGTAGCCCAGCCGCCGGTCGAATGGACCCGCACCGGGGTAGACGATGGCATCGCTGGGCCCCGGTTGCAGCGAATAGCTCAGGGATGCAGCGTATTTGCTGATCTCCCTGGCCTGGAACCTGGAAGTACGCATTTCCTTGGCCACCGCGAGACCGACCACCACGACAACAATCAGCAGCAGCAACCAGAACGCACGCCAGCCATGCCGCGCGCGGCGTTTTCTTGGGGGGATAGACGCTTCTTCCATACGTTCAGTCGGGACCATAGGTTTATTCGAATCGGTTTGCCATAGAGCGCCCATAGTCGACTGATCCATTCACGCAGATTGATCGGACTTGCTTGAAGCTTAGACGGTGGTTGGCGTGGGGGAGGGGAAATTGTGGACAGGCCGGCACCATGAATCCCCTCGCCACAAGGGCAGCGGTGCCCGTAAGTTGTTGAAGTGTCCTATCTGCGTAATTTTTACCCTCGTTTACACATTCCATTCCCTGTAATCCCAGTGAACGCCTCTCCAAAAACCCACCTTTTGTTATGGCTTATCCCTGAATTTCCAAGGTTTTACAGTGAAACTCTCTATCCCCGGCTTTTTATACTGCACGGCCCCATCGGTGTTGGCGTCTGGTTTACACGACGGTCTGTCCACGAGTCAGGCCCGGTTTCGGCAAGGTGGCAGGCTTATCGGCCTGTGCCCTTGGAAACCCGGTGGCTAATCCAATAACAAAATGGAGTTGTATCCCTATGCCTGTCGGCAATCATCTGCCCCCTGGCGAGACCGCTCAGGGCGGTCTGCTCAAACGTGAACTCGGCGAGCGGCATATCCGCCTGATGGCGCTTGGCGCCTGCATCGGGGTCGGGCTGTTCCTCGGTTCGGCCAAGGCCATCGAAATGGCTGGTCCGGCGATCATGCTGTCCTACATCATCGGCGGCCTGGCGATCCTGGTGATCATGCGTGCCCTCGGCGAGATGGCCGTGCACAATCCGGTGGCTGGTTCGTTCAGCCGGTATGCCCAGGATTACCTCGGCCCGCTGGCGGGTTTCCTGACCGGCTGGAACTACTGGTTCCTGTGGCTGGTGACCTGCGTGGCGGAAATCACCGCGGTGGCGGTGTACATGGGCATCTGGTTTCCCGACGTGCCCCGCTGGATCTGGGCCCTGGCCGCGCTGGTCAGCATGGGCTCGATCAACCTGATCGCGGTCAAGGCTTTCGGAGAGTTCGAATTCTGGTTCGCCCTGATCAAGATCGTGACCATCATCGCCATGGTCATCGGTGGCGTGGGCATCATCGCCTTCGGGTTCGGCAACGACGGCGTGGCCCTGGGTATCTCCAACCTCTGGACCCACGGCGGGTTCATGCCCAATGGGGTGCAGGGTGTCTTGATGTCCCTGCAGATGGTGATGTTCGCCTACCTGGGCGTGGAGATGATCGGCCTGACCGCCGGTGAGGCGAAGAACCCGCAGAAAACCATTCCCAACGCTATCGGTTCGGTGTTCTGGCGGATTCTGTTGTTCTATGTCGGCGCATTGTTCGTGATCCTGTCGATCTACCCCTGGAACGAGATCGGCACCCAGGGCAGCCCGTTCGTGATGACGTTCGAGCGCCTGGGCATCAAGACGGCTGCGGGCATCATCAACTTCGTGGTCATCACCGCTGCGCTGTCGTCCTGTAACGGCGGCATCTTCAGCACCGGACGGATGCTCTACAGCCTGGCGCAGAATGGCCAGGCTCCGGCCGGCTTCGCCAGGACCTCGGCCAACGGCGTACCGCGCCGCGCGTTGCTGTTGTCCATTGCCGCGTTGCTGCTGGGCGTGTTGCTCAATTACCTGGTGCCGGAAAAAGTCTTCGTCTGGGTGACTTCCATCGCCACCTTCGGGGCGATCTGGACCTGGGTGATGATCCTGCTGGCCCAGCTCAAGTTCCGTAAAGGCCTGAGCGCTTCCGAGCGTGCCGCCCTGAAATACCGCATGTGGCTGTATCCGGTCAGCTCGTACCTGGCCCTGGCCTTCCTGGTGCTGGTAGTAGGGCTGATGGCGTACTTCCCGGATACGCGGGTGGCGCTGTATGTCGGGCCTGCGTTTCTGGTGCTGCTGACGGTGCTGTTCTACACCTTCAAGTTGCAGCCGACGGGTGAGGCTCAAGGTTCGGTGAGTTCGGTGCAGTGATGCGATGGGTCCGACGAGGCTATTGTCAGGCTTGACGGTAGCCTCGCTCGATTCCGAATGATCGAGCGCTAACGCTGTGACATCTCCCGCAGTGACCTCGGAATGGCCGAGCGTTGTTCGTTCAGTTGCGTTCCCGAGGTCACTTCGAAGCTGGCCTGATTATCAGTGGCGGAGCTCCCTCCGACGTACACCGTGAACGTCCCGGACTCGACGACCGGCAGATAGTCGGCACTGAGTGAAGCGAAGTCATTCTGATCAAGTGTGAACTCCACGGTCTTTGCTTCTCCCGGCGCGAGCCGGACTTTCGTAAAACCACGCAACGTACGGACAGGACGTGTCACGCTCGCGACATTCTGGCGCAGGTATAGCTGGACCGTTTCGTCTCCGGTTCTTTGACCGCTATTGCGAACATTAACCTGTACCTTCAGTGTTTCATCGAAGGCCAACCGCTGTTTACTGAGAATCGGGGTTCCATACGTGAACGTGGTGTAGCTCAGGCCGTGGCCGAACGGATAGAGCGGAGTCCACTGTATATCCAGGTATCCGGATGTATAGGGGCTGATGATGCTCGGTGGCCGTCCGGTATTTTTATGGGCGTGGTAAAGCGGAATCTGTCCCACCGACCGGGGGAAAGTAGTGGGAAGCTTGCCGCTGGGATTGATATCGCCAAACAGCACGTCGGCAACCGCATGGCCCATTTCCGAACCTAGAAACCAGGTTTCGAGGATCGCAGGGGCCTGTTCGTCCACGGTGGGTATGGTCAACGGCCGGCCATTCATGAGAATGACCACCACAGGTTTACTCGTTTTGGTCAGCTCCGTGAGGAGCGCGTTCTGTGCCCCAGGCAAGTCAAGAGCGGCACGGCTGCGGGCTTCACCGCTCATGTCTCCTGTTTCGCCAAGCACGGCAACGATCACGTCGGCGTTGCTGGCCATGTGTTGAAGCCCGTTGGTACCGGCCACGTCGGTGCTTTCCGGAGCGGCCAGGGGCAGATAAGTAACCTGCGTCCCGGGCGATACGGCGCGCTTGATACCCTCCAGAACGGTGATCGACTCTTCGGCACGACCATCGGCCGACCAGGACCCTAATGTCGATTGCGCGTCGTTTGCCAACGCCCCAACGATGAGAAGGTTGCGCAGGTTTTTGGGCAATGGCAGCAACGCGTTATCGTTTTTCAACAACACAATGGATTTCTGTGCGGCTTCTCGTGCCAGCGCGCGGGTTTCTGGCGTCCCGAGTAGATTCCGTTCCCGTGTCGGATCGCTGTAACGGTAAGGATCTTCAAACAGGCCAAGCCGCTGTTTCGCCTGGAGCACCCGTCGCACTGCGTCATCCAGCTGGCGTTCTTGAAGTTGGCCGCTCTGTACTAATACCGGTAATTCACTGGCGTAATCGTAACCGCCCATTTCGATATCGATGGTCGCATTGAACGCGCGCAGGACCGCCGCTCGTGGTGTAGATGCGACACCGTGTTGGATCAACTCCCTGATAGCGGCGAAATCACTGACCACTATTCCCTGAAACCCCCACTCGTCGCGCAATTTATTCTTGATCAATCGTTGGTTGGCATGCATGGGCGTACTGTCTACTTCACTGAATCCAGGCATGAACGCATCGACCCCGGCTTGTACGGCTGCGCGAAACGGCGGCAGATAAACCTCCTCCAGCGTGCGCTCGGATATGTCCGAGGTGTTGTAATCGCGCCCACCTTCGGCGGCGCCGTAACCAACGAAGTGCTTTGCGGTGGCGAGCATCTTCGTGGTGTCGGGAGCGATTTCGCCGCGAAAACCCCATACACGTGAAGCCGCCAGCGCGGCGCCCAGGAATGGATCTTCGCCAGAACCTTCGACGATCCGCCCCCAACGTGGGTCTCGCGCAATGTCCACCATGGGGGCATAGGTCCAATGCACGCCGGCCGCTGTCGCTTCGACGGCGGCCGCTCTTGCGGTGCGTTGCGACAAGTCTGGATCCCAAGCCGATGCTTCAGCCAGCGGCACGGGAAACAGGGTGCGAAACCCATGGATGACATCCAGGGAAAACAGCACAGGAATATGTAGACGCGAACCCTGGACGGCTTCGTGTTGCAGCTTGCGAGTGGTTTCTGCGCCGTATGCACCCAATACTGAACCGGCATGAGCGACACCGATGGGGGGACGATCCCTGTTGTCCTCTACCGGGCCGGTGGGGGTTTGTTGCATGTTGAGTTGGGTCAATTGGTCAATTTTTTCTTCAAGGGTCATTTGCCCGATCAGTTGTTCGATAAAAGCAGCCTCTTCCTGCTGCTTCCTGGATGGGGCGTCGGCTCGGGCCGTTGAATGAAGCCAGGTGATGAAAATCAAGGTACCGAGCATGGCTGCGGTGGTGACGCGCATGAAATCCATCGCATCAGGCCTTTGGTGCGGTGGCTGATGATTGAATGAGGGTTTCTTGCATCACCGTCGCTGGCAATGAATTGGAGGGGTGGTACTGATACAGCCAGGATTCGGACAGCGTTTGTTCTGCCAGACGCAGGTATAGGCGCAGTTCGACGGGTTCATTTCCCTCAACGCTCAGGTCGAATTGAGCGTTCCAGTGTCCCGGTGTTTCACTGGACATCATTTCAGTGTGCACATTCGCAAACGAACCCCTGGAGGCCCAGAGTACGGCTTGCGGTTTCGTGTCTGAGGCAAGCTTTTCCAGTGGTGGGCCGATGAACTCCACAAAAAACTTGCGCACGCCCTTGGGGCGCGGCAGGCCCGGACGGCCTCCGTTTCCCAGGCGCGTCGCCACGCAGCGCGCCAGATTGCCTGGGTAAGGCTCATCGGCCAGCCAATGCAGTCGATATTTCAGACGGTATTGATTACCGGCTTCGGCGGGTTCCTTGGGCACCCACATCGCCACGATGTTGTCATTGATCTCGTCGTCGGTCGGGATTTCCACCAGTTGTACGCTCCCTTCACCCCAGTCCCCCAAGGGCTCTACCCATAGGCTGGGTCGACGCTGGTAATTCACATTGTCCAGGTAGTTGTTGAAAGAACGATCACGTTGAAGCAGTCCGAACCCTCGTGGATTCCTGTCTGAGAATGCCGAAGCCATGGTGCGCGTCGGATTGTTGAGCGGCCGCCAGATCCGTTCACCCGTCCCCGTCCATAGGGCCAGTCCATCGGAGTCGTGAACCTCGGGTCGCCAGTCGATAGCGCCAGGCTTGGCCGTTTCGCTGAACCAATACATGGACGTCAGGGGGGCGATACCGAAACGGTCAATGTTCTGGCGTAGAAACAACGCAGCATCGATGTCCATCAGCACACCCTTGGTGCGGCTGATCACAAATCGATAAGCGCCGCAGAGGCTGGGCCCATCGAGCAACGCATACAGGGTTATGTCGGGGTGCTGGTCGTCGCTCGGTGTCTCGATCCAGAAGTGGGTGAAATCCGGAAACTCTTCGGCCTTGTCCGCCAGGGCCACATCAAGCGCTATACCTCGCGCTGAAATTCCGTACTGGTATTGTTCGCCAATGGCCCGAAAATACGAGGCGCCGAGAAAAGCGACCCAGTCGTTTTTTTTCCAATCGTGGTCTTTTTGATTCCCCAGGCGGCTTTCCTGAAGACGAAATCCGGCGAAGCCGCTATCGGCTGCGAGTGCCTGGGCCGGGCTGTCGACAGGCAGATCGAACAGCGTTTTGTCGTAAGGGATTTCATGAGCCACGCCGTCGCTGACGACATGCATTTTGACCGGGGTGCGAAAGAATTTGCCCAGATGAAAGAAGGTGACGGGATACAGGCCAGGCCCGTTGGCAAAAAGAGCACGTGCGCTGTCGAATCGGATCTTGCCCAATGCCTCATAGTCGATATTCGAGAGCAGGTACTTGGGGAGGGCGGTCGACTTGACATAGGGCTTGAGCGCCGTCGCTTCGGCGAGCCGGATCAGTGTGTCAAAACTGAAGGGGAGCGAGGTGTCGGGCTTCAGGTCGCTGGAAAACGCGGGGATAGGCATGGGCAACGAGGCAGCAGCTGCACAGAGCGAGGTGAAGCTCACCAGATCGCGTCGGGTCAACATAGTCTGTTCCCTGAATTGAACGTCTGAGGGATGTTCAATTGCAGAGGCGCGGCCGTCTACTGTCAGAGTTAACAGGAGAGGAGCGGCGAAGCCGGGACTGTCAGTGATTTTGTGTTCGGGCATCACATGCGTTTGGGGGGCATGCCATGCCAAATAAAAAGACCGGCCAATAAGATCAAAGAGCTGCCCTCGATTCCGAAGGAACTGGTAGAACAGTTCGTCAACGGACCGATGACGGTCGAGTCGATTCTGGTGGTGCTGGCGCTTCTGGTGTTGTCGACGGTGTTGTTTTATATCTTCAAGTTGCGGCCAAGGGCTGATCAACAAGGCGCGGTGCTTCCGGTGTTGTAACGACGCCAAGCGGTAGAAATTGACCGCCTGTCGGAAACAGCTGCGGACCTGTAAGTTCTGACAGTAGACCATCCTGGATGGTGGCCCTAGCTTTGAAACCCGCTAACAACGGGTAAACGCAGGCTCCATGATGAAGGGATTCTCTGCATTGATGGTTATCGGTCTGGCCAATGGACTGATCCATTGGCAGGTCTTTTTCGTGTTGCGTAGCGCTGTCGGGCTGAGCCAGGCGGTCAGCAACCTGACGGCATTTTGTGTTGCCACAGCATTTTCATTCTATGTGAATGCGCTCTATATCTTTGAGCCTGGGGCGCCTCGGCGTGGTTACTTGCCGCTCAATGCTTCAATAGCTGGCTTGAGCTACGGCATTGGAGCTGTCGGCGATACCCGAAACCTGCCTGGATGGGGGGTGTTGGTTTCGTTTTCGTTGCTGAACCTGGCAATCGGCTACAGTTTTTTCCGGTTTGTCGTGTTTCGTGACCGTCATCCAGTATGAACGCCTGCGACCAGGTATTGCAGCCCATGACGGAGGACCGTTCAGTTTCGCTGCCCTTTGTTGTCGACCTGGATGGCACGCTGCTCAAATCTGATCTGATGTTTGAATGCGCCATGGCGTTTGTCCGCAACCAGACTTGGCGCTGCCTGAAAGTTTTGGCCTGGGTGCTCCGCGGAAAGGCCTATCTGAAGAAACAGCTGGCTCAATCGACGGATGTCGATGTCAGCCTATTGCCCTACGATCAGGATGTGCTGACCCTGATCGACGAGCAGCGCAGGCTAGGCCGCAAGATCGTGTTGGCCACCGCCAGTTATCATTCGTTGGCGCAAAGGATCGGCGAACACTTGCAGGTGTTCGATGAAATATTAGCGACTCGCCTGGAATGCAATCTGTCAGGTCCGCGCAAGCGTGACCGATTGATTGAATTGTTCGGTCAACGAGGCTTCGATTACGTCGGTAACGCACTGGACGACCTTGTGATCTGGCGCTCGGCCAGGCTTGCTTATGTGGTCAATCCTTCAGCACCTGTCGAACTGGCCATCTTGAAGCTGGGTAATGTGGTGCGACTGATCCGCTCCGACACGACGGGATTTAGCGAATGGCGGAAGGCCTTGCGCCTGCATCAATGGGCAAAGAATGCGCTGATTTTCGTGCCGTTGCTGGCCGCGCATCAGATCACCAACCCAATGTTGCTATGGCATGGCTTGCTGGCATTCATATTGTTCGGATTATGCGCTTCCGGCGTTTATATACTCAATGACCTGCTGGATCTGGAAGACGACCGAAGGCATCCAACCAAACGGAACAGACCCTTTGCAAGCGGATGCCTGTCGATCAGGTCGGGCCTGACGATTTGTCCAGTGCTATTGATCATATCGCTTGGCGGCGCTTGGTGGTGGCTACCTCCACGGTTCGTTTCGGTATTGGCTTTTTATTACGCCTTGACGCTGGTCTATTCGTTCAAGTTGAAGCACATCATGCCCCTGGACGTGATCACTCTGGCGTTGCTCTACACCTTGCGAATCATCGCTGGTGGCGCGGCCTTCGATTTGGAACTGACGCCGTGGATCCTTGCGTTTTCCATGTTTATTTTCCTGAGCCTCGCTTTGGTCAAGCGCTATACCGAACTCCTGGTGGTCTCGCGCAACGGGGTTAGCGGTAAAGCTAGCGGTCGGGATTATTACCCAGGCGATATGGCGATGCTTTCATCGCTAGGCGCGGCTTCCGGCTATCTCGCGGTATTGGTTTTGGCACTGTACATCCGCGACAGCGCAACCGTTGCCCTGTATGAGCGTTCACACATCATCTGGCTTGCGTGCCCCTTGTTGCTGTTCTGGATCACTCGGCTCTGGATGCTGACTCATCGCGGATTAATGAAGGAGGACCCGGTGGTGTTTGCGCTAAAGGACCGATTGAGCCTTGTCGTAGGGGTGTTGTTTTGCCTGATTTTCTGGAGTGCGACATGAACGATCGTTTTGATGCCGGGGGCCTGCTCGTTGATACCGCGCAGTCGTGCCTGCTATGAGCTTACCGTTGAGTTCGTGGGGGCAATATCCCGCAGAACCGCAAATCGCTCATCCCTGTGCCTGGCGAAATGATCTGGATGATCAGTGGTTGCGGGTCAGTAAAATGCATGGCTCGACATTGCCGTTCGGTAATGGCCGCAGCTATGGCGACAGTTGCTTGGCCAGTAACGGCCATGTATTGCACATGCGCCCGTTGAGTCGGTTCATCGACGCCAACTGGCAAACGGGAGAGATCTGCGCCGAGGCAGGGGTCACTTTGGGTGAAGTGTTGCAACTGGCGGTTCCTCGCGGGTGGTTTTTGCAAGTCACACCTGGAACCTGCCATGTGACACTGGGCGGAGCGGTGGCCAACGATGTCCATGGTAAAAATCACCACTGCCGTGGGACGTTTGCTCATTCGGTCTTGAGTTTCGGATTACACAGATCCGAGCAACCTTTGACGGTGTGTTCGCCAAGGGAAAATCCCCAGTGGTTTGCGGCTACTCTCGGCGGACTAGGTCTGACGGGCATTATCAGCTGGGTCAGAATTCGTCTGCGCAGAATCCAATCCAGTCGGATCGATACGACCCGGGTGCGATTTGGTGGACTAAGTGACTTTTTCGCACTGGCGACAGAGCTTGATGCTTCCCATGAATACAGCGTGGCCTGGATTGATTGCCAGGCCAAGGGCTCTGCGTTGGGGCGCGGTGTCATGATCGTAGGGGACCACTGTGAGCACGGACCGTTGGAAGTGCCGACGACCCGTGCCATGACTTTACACGCTCAGCCAGCAGCGTCCTTGGTCAACCCATTCATGGTGGGATTGTTCAACCGCTGTTACTGGCACATGCAGCCGGCCAGCAGGAAAAACCAGACGATTGCTTACCGTCCGTTTTTTTACCCGCTGGATAGCATTGAGCACTGGAACCGGATCTACGGCCGCAAAGGATTCCAACAGTTCCAGTGCGTAGTACCACAAGCGGTTGCCGAGGACGCCTTGGTGCAATTGCTCGACGTCATTGCCCGTAGCGGACAGGGATCTTTCCTGGCGGTACTCAAGCGTTGTGGTGATATCGCCTCCCCAGGACTGTTGTCCTTTCCGATGCCCGGGACCTCGCTGGCGCTGGACTTTCCCCAAAACGGCGCCCTGAACACCACCTTGCTGCCGCGGCTGGACACTATTGTCCATGAGGCTGGCGGTCGGTTGTACCCGGCCAAGGACGCGCACATGAGTGCCCGCGATTTTCGCCAGGCCTATCCCGCTTGGGAGCGTTTGGAGGCAATGCGCGACCCGGCATTGATGTCCCGGTTTTGGCAGCGAGTGACACAATGAAAAAAATCCTGATTGCGGGGGCTACTTCTGCCATTGCCTGTGCTTGCGCACGACTGTGGGCGATTGAGCAGAGCGAGTTCTTTCTGGTTGCCAGGGATGAGTCAAAACTGCTGCAAACCTGTGCTGATCTTAAGGCGCGAGGTGCAAGCAGGGTTACCCCCTGCGTGATGGACCTTGGCAATGTTGATGCACAAAGCATCATGCTGGAGCAGTGCCTGGCTGTGATGCAATCGATGGATATCTGTTTGATTGCTTATGGATCTTTGCCAAATCAACACGAATGTGAGCGAAGTGCTGAATCGGCCATGGCCGAGTTTGCCAACAATGGCAGTTCGGTAATTGCCTTGCTGACTCGTCTGGCGAGTCTGATGATCGTTCAGCGCGGTGGCACGCTGGCGGTTATTTCTTCAGTGGCGGGGGATCGCGGGCGTCCCTCCAACTACGTGTATGGCGCAGCCAAAGCGGCCGTTTCCACATTCTGCGAAGGTCTGCGCGCGCGGATGTCCAAGTCCGGCGTGCATGTGATCACCATCAAGCCCGGCTTTGTCGATACGCCAATGACCCGCGGATTGGCGATGCCGGCTTTCCTGGTAGCGCAACCGGAGGTAGTCGCTCGTCGAATTGTGGCGGGTATCGAACGCAAGGCCTCGGTGCTTTATGTACCGGCGTTCTGGGCGTTGATCATGTACCTGATACGGGCATTGCCGCAGTCACTGTTCAAAAGGCTCAACCTGTGAACCAGGCCGCGACTTTGGCTGGATGGCGCTATCAGTTGTTGATCGGTTCGGCGATCTGCTCCGCCCTGGTTTACCTCGCCATTTCCCTCTGGGGTGGGTGGGCGGCGGTGAGCGGGGCGGTCAGTCGGGTAGGGTGGGGGGACGGGGCGCAAATAATCGTTTTGGTTCTGCTTGGCTATGGGCTGCGTTTTTTGCGCTGGCAGGTTTATCTCAGGGCCTTGGGACATACATTGCCTTGTTGGCCCAGCTTGAAAATCTATCTGTCGGGATTTGCATTGACTACAACACCTGGCAAGGCGGGCGAGGCATTACGTGGAGTCCTGTTAAAACGCTGGGATGTGCCTTATGCACACAGTTTTGCTGCGCTATTGAGTGAGCGGTTTTCGGATTTGCTGGCGATAGTTGTTTTGGCGCTGTTGGGCTTGAGTGCTCACCCCAAATGGCTGCCGATGATGGCGGCCACTCTGGCGTTGCTGGTCTGCGGCGTACTGCTGATGGTGCACCCGGAACTGATAGGCAACATTGCCCGCCGCATCGGCAAGGGACGTAGCTGGATTTCCCGGATGCTGCGCTATCTCGTTCGGGTATTGCTCCAGGCACGCAGATGTCATACCCCACGTCGACAGATTGTCGCGACGTTATTGAGTCTCATGGCCTGGGGGCTCGAAGTGTTGGCGTTCGACTGGATTTTGAGGGCTGTGGCAGCGGACGTACCTCTCACATCGGTCATGTTCATTTATGCCATTTCCATGCTGATTGGTGCCCTGAGTTTCATACCCGCCGGATTGGGCAGTACCGAAGCGGTAATGGTGGCTCTACTGGTGTCTGGTGCCGTTGCGACGGCAAGTGCAATTGCCGCGACGATTCTGTTGCGGGTGGTGACGTTGTGGCTGGCGGTGGGGCTGGGGGCTGTCTTCTTGATCGGGCGGGAACGATCGTTACCTGGTCGCTGACGAGGAGAACAATGATGATTATGAAAGCAACTCCCGTTTGTGGGCAGGGTGCAGTTGCTCGGTATTGGAGTATTGGGTGAGTACGTCGGGGGAATTTATCTGAAGGCCAAGCATCGGCCTCGGTATGTCATCAAGGAAATGATCCGACAAGGCAGATTGAAGTCCCGGGAGGAATAACGGTGAACGATTTTTTCTATCGCGAGCTCAATCGTCGCCAGATTGCGCTGTTTTTCTTAGCCGCAATCTTGCTTTACGTCCTGCCGTTGATCCTTGCTGATTTTCGCTACATAGACGATAACTGGCGAGCGTTGGAAGCTGGAATGGGTTGGACTGGTCAAGGGCGCTGGTTCGTTGATCTGTTGTACCAAGTGCTGTCCTTCACCGGCGCCGCACCAGACATTTTCCCGCTGCCGCTATTACTCGCCGCATTGGCCATGTCGCTGGCTTTGACTCGCCTGACCTTTCATTACTTCCCTCAGCCGACGCTGGTCTGTTGTTTGGTCCCGTTACCTATCTGGTACAACCCCTTCCTGTTGCAGAACCTGTCGTATCAATACGATGGTCCCGCCATGGCATTAAGTCTGGTCGCTGTCATTTACGCAGTGACCTTTCAGGGGGCTTCGCGAATGCGTCAGTGGTGCGTGCCAGCCGGATTGTTGATGGTGTCATTCGGGCTCTATCAGATCAGCGTCAACGTGTTCCTGGGCCTGTGTTGCCTGGAACTGCTCAGGGCGGCATACAAACGGGAACCATACTTCCAGTTGCTTAAAATGTTGGGTTGGAAGGTGGCTCAATTTGGCTTGGCCGTTCTGATTTACCTGGTCTCCGCCGTCTTTCTGATGGGAACGGAGCGAACTGCATTGTTGAATTGGAAAGTCGATCCGCTGCTGCAGATTGGCATCAATATCGGGCGAGTGGTGGAAAAAGTCGCGCTACTGTTTCACGGTGGATACACCTGGCTATTGGCCGCGCTGATCTTGTGGGCAATTATTGGTGCCATGCGGTTGGGCTGCCGGATACTGGAGCGTAAGGAACAACGTTGGAAGACTGCCGTGTTGATCCTGGGGGGATTGCTGACGTTGCCCTTGTTGATCCTGTTAATACCTGGCATCGCGCTGTTTTTTCGTGATTTCAACGAATGCGCTCGCACCTTGATGGGCTTCGGTGTGTTGCTGATGTCGTTGTTTTATCTTGCTTTTCTGGCCCTTGCACCCATCCATCCCCGCCTGCCGCTGTTGCTGATCATCCCGCTTCTGGCAACGCTTTCACTTTCCTTCGCTTATGGCCGGGTGCTGACCTTCCAAAAAACGTTCAGCAACGGTGCGCTTTACAGTCTGGCGTATGACATCACTTCACACCGGGAGCTGTACGAAGCCAAGCGGATTTATCTATCGGCAACCCCTTCCTATCACTGGCTGGCAAGTGCTCGCGGCTCGTTTCAAGAATTGCCTGTTCTGCCTTATCTGTTAAATGTCTATTACTTCATGCTCCCGGAAAATTTGTCGTCAATGGGTATCACCAACGTAGCGTGGGAAAATGACCGGCACAACGCGACCTATGTTGGTTTTTTAGGTTATGTGCCTGTCGTGGACAACCGGAATTATCGGATTTATCTATTGGGCGACTATGGTTTCATCGTTTTGAAAGAGCCTGTGTGGGTCACTCGTCGTGTTGTAACGTGGTGACTTGGCTCGATAGTCATATCATCGCCTGTTCTTACGGTTGCCTTGAAATTGCGCAGCCTAGAAGTGGTTCGCTGCGCGATTGTTCACGCAACCTCCACCTCCAAAGGCTCAAAACTGTCCGCCCGCGCCATCTGCCACATCCGTGAATAAAACGCCCCATTCACCTCACCGGTGAGCAACTCCCCCGGCTTCAAAAACACATGCAACTGCGAAAACAGCTTGATCTCAGTCGCTGACATCCGCCGAACCAGGTGCTTGGGTTGCAGCTGCGAAGGGTGTTCGAGACCTGCGGCGGCGAGCATTTCGGCCAGGGCCTTGAGGGTGTTGCGGTGGAAGCTGTAGACCCGCTGGGCCTTGTCCGGGACGACCAGGGCGCGCTGGCGCAAGGTGTCCTGGGTGGCGACGCCGGTGGGGCATTTGTTGGTGTGGCAGCTTTGCGACTGGATGCAGCCAATGGCGAACATGAAGCCCCGGGCGGCGTTGGCCCAGTCGGCGCCGATGGCCAGTACGCTGGCGATGTCGAAGGCGCTGACGATCTTGCCGCTGGCGCCAAGCTTGATCTTGTCCCGCAGGTTCAGGCCCACCAGGGTGTTGTGGACGAACAGCAGGCCCTCGCGCAACGGCGCGCCGATGTGGTCGGTAAATTCGACCGGCGCTGCGCCCGTGCCGCCTTCCTTGCCGTCCACCACGATAAAGTCGGGCAGGATGCCGGTCTCCAGCATGGCTTTGGCGATGCCCATGAATTCCCAGGGATGACCCAGGCAGAACTTGAAGCCTACCGGTTTCCCCCCGGATAACTCACGCAGTTGTTGTACGAACTGCATCAACTCGATAGGCGTGGAAAACGCGCTGTGGCAGGACGGTGAAACGCAATCTTCGCCCATGCGGATGCCGCGGGTTTCGGCGATTTCCCGGGTGACCTTGTGCTTGGGCAGGATCCCGCCGTGGCCGGGCTTGGCGCCCTGGCTCATCTTGATTTCAATCATCCGCACCTGTGGGTCCCGGGCCTGGGCGGCGAACCGATCCGGGTCGAAGTGGCCGTCCGCGGTGCGACAGCCGAAGTAGCCGCTGCCCAGCTCCCAGGTCAGGTCGCCACCGTGTTCACGGTGGTAGGGGCTGATGCTGCCTTCGCCGGTGTCGTGGGCGAAATTGCCGAGCTTCGCGCCCTGGTTCAACGCCCGGATAGCGTTGGCACTCAGGGAGCCAAAGCTCATGGCGGAAATGTTGAACACCGAAGCCGAGTAAGGCTGGGTGCACTGCGGGCCACCGACCGTTACGCGAAACCCGCTGGGGTCGCTCAACGGAGCCGGGCGCATGGAGTGGCCGATGAATTCGAAGCCGGCCTGGTAGACGTCGATCAAGGTGCCGAAGGGTTTGTCGGCACTTTCGTTCTTGGCCCGGGAATACACCAGAGAGCGCTGGGCGCGGGAGAAGGGCAGGGCATCGCTGTCGGATTCGAGCAGGTACTGGCGGATCTCCGGGCGAATGCCTTCGACCAGGTAGCGGATATTGCCCAGGATTGGATAGTTGCGCCGCACGGCGTGGCGTTTTTGCAGCAGGTCGAACAACCCCAGCAGGCTCAGCAGGCCTGTCACCAGCGCGATCGGCCATAGCCAGTCATGGGCGAGGAACGGCAGGCTGGCGAGGGTGAACAGCACACAGCCAGCAAAGAAGGCGTAACGGCTCAGTAGCGACAGGCTCATGCGGTTTCCTTGGGGGAGGGGCGAAGGGCCATTCTGCGCTGGTGGCGAAAGGCTGGGCAACCGGTGATGAGAGGATTTCATGTGCTGAGGGCTTTAGCTGTGGCGAGGGGATTTATCCCCTCGCCACAGGGACTCAATTCACAGATAACTCTGCGTCACTCCGCCAGCTTCATCTGCCGCATCGGCAACTCGACCCGGAACGTCGTACCCACCCCCACTTCGCTGCGCACGGTGATCTCGCCGTTGTGTTTCTTCACGATGCCATAGGACAACGACAGCCCAAGCCCCGTGCCCTGGCCGATGGGTTTGGTGGTGAAGAACGGGTCGAAGATTTTTTGCAGGGTTTCCGGCGGGATGCCCGAGCCGTTGTCGGCAACTTCGATCCACACGGTGTCACCGTCGACGCCGTTGCGCAGGGTAATCGTGCCCCGTTCGGGGCCGATGGCCTGGGCGGCGTTGACGATCAGGTTCATGATCACTTGGTTGATTTGCGACGGCAGGCATTCGACCTCTGGTAGCGGGCTGTACTCCTTGACCACGTCGGCCTTGTACTTGATTTCGTTGGCTACGATGTTCAGGGTCGAGTCGATGCCCTGCTGCAGGTTCGCCATCTGCCATTCCTGGTTGGAGTCCACGCGGGAGAAGTCCTTCAGGTCCTTGACGATCTGTCCGACCCGGGCGATGCCGTCCTTGGACTCCTTGATCAGCAGTGGAATGTCCTCGACGAGAAAATCCAGCTCCACTTGTTCGCGCAGCTTGACCAAGTACAGCACCAGTTCCGGCGAGGCGATGGCTTCCTCGGCGTTGCCGTAGGCCAGGAGCATTTCCTCCAGCTTGTTGAAATAGCCGTCCAGCGCTCCCAGGTTGGAGGAGATGAAACCGATGGGGTTGTTGATTTCATGAGCTACCCCGGCGGCCAACTGTCCCAGCGAGGCGAGCTTTTCCGATTGCACCAACTGAGTTTCGAGCATCTTGCGTTCGTCGATTTCCATCTGCAGCAGGGTACTGGCTTGCTTGAAGGCCTGGGTGCGTTGCTGCACCAGTTCCTCTAGCTTGCTCATCTTCAACTGCGCGCGCGAAGTCATTTCCCATTTGGTGGTCAGGGTGTTGGCCATCTGCTGGACTTCGATGTTATCGAAGGGTTTTTTCAGGATCAGCAGGCGGTCGTGGCCGTTCAGTCGATCCAACAGTTCATCCCAGGAATAATCCGAATAGGCCGTGCATACCACCACTTGCAACTGCGAGTCGCACTTCCACAATTCCTCGATGGTCTTGGCACCGTCCCAGCCCTCTGGCATGCGCATGTCGACGAAGGCGAGGGCATACGGGCGGTCCTTCGCCACTGCCGCCTGCAATTTGCTCAAGCCTTCCTGACCGCCATAGGCCGAGTCGAGCTCGAACACCGTGCCAACCGGTTTCGGTGCTTCGCCAAACAGCGCGCTTTCCATGTCTTGCAGGTCGGCGTTGCTGTCGTCCTCGGGGGTGAGAATCTTGCGAAAATCCTCATGAATGGCGGGCGTATCGTCGATCAACAGGATTCGCCGGTTACTTAAATTGTTCATGAATCCTCTTCCGCAAGTTTCAGGGGCACATGTAGCACAAACGTCGCTCCCTTGCCGGGGCCCTCACTGTGGGCGGTGAGGCGACCGTTCATTTCGATGGCAGCCGTTGCACAGCTGTGCAGGCCGAATCCGTGGCCTTCCTTGCGCGTAGTAAAACCGTGGGCAAAGATGCGTGTCATGTTTTCTTCCGGAATACCTTCGCCTTCATCCTTGACGCTGATCTGCAACGTCTCGCCATCTACGACCCGCGCACTAAGGGTCATGTTCCGCGCATGATTCGAGACCCCGGCCATGGCGTATTTGGCGTTGCTGATCAGGTTGATCAGAATCAGTAGCAAACGGTGCTTGTCGCCCATGATCCGCGGCAAGTTGCCATACTCCTTGATCACCGTCACATGGTGCCGGGTCAGGGCGCCGGAGTTCATGCGCAGGGCATCTTCCAGCAGTTCGCCGATCACCAGCGGTTCCATCATGCTGTTGGCCCCGGCATAGGATTGCTGCGTGGAGACGATGTCCTTGATGTGGTCCACGCTCTTGCTCAACTGGGTCAATTCATCGATCAGGCTCTGCTGCTCCACCGCCATGGCCTCCACCAGCTGGTTGAGATAGCCCGGCAGCAACTTGCCTTTCTCGTCCTCGGTGAGGAAATGCCCCAGGTCATGGGGGTGTTCGTTGATCAGGCTCATTGCTTTGCCCAGTCCCTGGGCCTTGCTGCTGCGCAACTTGCGACTGACCAGGTCGGCGGAGATGTTCACGCTGTTGAGCACGTTGCCGACGTTATGCAGTACGTTGGTGGCGATTTCCGCCATGCCAGCCTGGCGGGCGGTGTCCATCAACTCGCTCTGGGTATCCTTGAGCTGGCGAGTGCGCTCTTCGACCCGTTGTTCCAGTTCGTCGTTGGCGGTTTGCAGGGCTTTGTTGACGCGCTTGATCTCGGCGAAGCTGCGTATCAGCCGGATGGCCAGCCAGATCAATATCAACACCAGGAGCGTGGCGAACACCAGCAAGTACACGTGATTGCGTTGGTATTTTTCGGCGGCTATTTCCTGGTCCTTCTCGAGCAGGCGGGTGATGGTGTCGAGATGATCCGAGACGGGAACGGCTTCGATGCCCTCCAGCAACTCATTGACCCGCGGTTGTTCGCGAAGGATCAGGGCGATGTGCCGGCTCAGGATATCGATGGAGTCATGCAGGCCCACCGGCAGGCGCTCCTTGTTGACATCGAGCCGGTTCAGGCCCAGCAGGACCTCGGCAGCAATTTCGCGGGTGGTGAGCAGAGAGAACTCCATGCTGCTGAGCAGCAGGTCGTAGGTGTCGATGGCGACGCTCTGCAATTGCAGTTTTTCATCGTCCGACAGTTGGGTGAACTCGGCCTGGATGTCGTCCTCGGCGGTGGGCAGGAACGCCAGGGAGTTGCGCAGCACCGCGTTATGCGACTTGAACTGTTCTACCAGGCGGGTCTTTTCCTTGATGGCCTTGAGGTATTCGTCGCGCTGGGTCTCCCACAGCGAGGGCGCGTGGCGACCCGGCTCCGACTCGATGGCGTCCAGGCGCTGCCAGAGACGGGACATCTCATGCAATGGGGAAACCAGGGGGTCATAGTTGTGGCTCAAGGCGATCCGGGATTTGAGGACCTCGTTGTCCCAGATGGCGTCCTGCTGCTTGAGCTGGCGGATCAAGTCCCGGGACTCGATGTACGAGGCAGCCTGCTGCGCGCTCGAATTGACGTACATGAACAGCAGCACCGAGGCGAGCAGGGCGCCGATGAAGAACAGGCCGAAGCGACGAAGGGTCTTCATAATGGCTTGCCCTCCCGTTCGCCGGTCAGGGTCTTGAGGAATTCGACGATCAGCTCCGTGTCGTTTTTCAAGGGCTCACGACCCAACTGGTATTTGAACATCACCTCCACCGCGCGCTCGAGGGTCGGTGCGGATCCGTCGTGGAAATACGGTGCGGTGACGGCCACGTTACGCAGACTGGGAACCTTGAAGACCTGACGGTCGGCATCATCGCCGGTAATGTTGAAGCGACCCTCATCGACCCGGGTGGGATTGCCCCGGTCCGCAATGTAGTCACCCATGACGCCGAACTTCTGGAACATGTTGCCGCCGATGTTCACGCCCTGGTGGCAAGCGATGCAGCCGTATTCCTTGAAGCGTTGGTAACCGAATTTCTCCCGGGGGCTGAGGATGTCGGTGTTGCCCAGCAGATATTGGTCGAAGCGCGAGTTGGGCGTCAGCAGGGTGCGCTCGAAATCGGCCAGGGCCCCCTGGATATTGGACTCGGTGACGCCGTCGGGATAGGCGCTGGCGAAATCCTTGGCATAACCTGGGTCACCGGCGATGCGCTCGACCACCGATTCCCAGGTATTACCCATTTCCGTGGGGCTGGTCACCACGGTGTGCACCTGTTCTTCCAGGGTATCGACGCGTCCGTCCCAGAACTGGTGGAAGTTCAGGCTGGCGTTGAACACGGTGGGTGTATTGACTTCCACCGGTTTGCCATCGAAACCCAGGGAAAACCGTTTGTCGTCGGCCCCGCCCTTGTCCAGGTGATGGCAACTGGCGCAGGACAGGGTGTTGTTGACCGACAGCCGAGGGTCAAAGAACAACCGTTGGCCCAACTGGACGCGCTTGGGGTCCAGGGCCGGAACAGGGGGCAGCGGTTTGAGCGGCTCGTCCAGTGGTGCGGCGTGAGCGGTCACGCACAAGCCCATGAGCAGGCCGAGAGCGAGTAACAGTCCAGATGACGCCATCGGGTGCTTCCTTGAATCTCGTGGTTGATGAGGGGGTCATGAAAGTGGATTCGGACGTCGTTCCCACTCGGCCATCCACTGGACAAAAGCCTGCGGCTCCACCGCCTTGCTGAAGTAGTACCCCTGGGCCTCCTCGCACTGGTGAACCTTGAGGAACTCCAGTTGCTCGCGGGTTTCCACCCCTTCGGCGATGATGTGCAGGTTCAGGCCCTTGCCGAGGTTGATGATGGTGCTCACCAGCTTGGCGTCGTTGCTGTCGATGCTCAGGTCGCCGACGAACGATTGGTCGATCTTCAGCACATCCACCGGAAATTTCTGCAGGTAACTCAGGCTCGAATAACCCGTGCCGAAGTCGTCGATGGCCAGCCGGATCCCCTGTTGCTTGATGGCCTTGAGGATGGCGACGGTGGTATCGATGTTTTGCATCAGCACGCTTTCGGTGATCTCCAGTTCTAACTGTGTCGGGTCCAGTCCCGTTTCCTTGAGGGTGCGGGCGATGCCTTCGACGAAGCTGCGTTGACGAAAGTCGATGGCCGAGACGTTGACCGACAGGTACAGCGGCCGCATGCCCTGGGCTTGCCAGGCGCAGGCCTGCTGGCAGGCTTCCTGGAGCACCCATTGGCTCAGTGGCACAATCAGCCCGCTGTCCTCGGCCACCGGGATGAAATCCGACGGAGGGACCAGCCCGTGCCCCGGCCGGTTCCAGCGCAGCAGTGCCTCGGCGCCGACCACCTTGCCACTGCGCAGGTCCAGCTTGGGCTGGTAATGCAGCACGAACTCCTTGCGTTGCAGGGCCAGTCGCAAGCCGGATTCGATGGTCTGTTGCTGTCGGGCCCGCCGATTCATGTCTTCGGTGAAAAAACGGTAGTCGTTGGGACCGGTTTCCTTGACGTTGCGCATCGCCGTCTCGGCTTTCTTGATCAACGCTACGGCGTCGAAACCGTCGGCCGGATACACACTGACACCCAGGCTCGCGGTGACGGTCAGGTCATGGCCATCGATCGGTTGGGGCGAGTTGATGGCTGTCAGCAGTTTTTCCGCCACGCCCTTGATCTGCTGCGGGTCGGTGATATCCCCCAGCACCACCACGAATTCATCGGAGCCGTAGCGAAACACCGAATCGGATTCACGCACCACCGTCGCCAATGTGCGGGCCACGCGCTTGAGCATTTCATCGCCCACCGGATGGCCGAGGGCATTGTTGATGCGTTTGAAGCGATCCAGGCCAATGAACATCACCGCCAGTTGCCGGTCATGGCGCCGGCACTGGGCCATGGCCTGGGTCAGGCGATCCCCGAGCAACATGCTGTTGGGCAACTCGGTGAGCACGTCGTATTGCAGCAGGTGGGACACCTTGAGCAATTCCTGGACCCGCTCCTCGATGGTGCGTTCCAGGCTGCGCATTTTTCTCGCCGCATCCTGGGCCAACTGCCATTTCCAGGTCATGGCGCTGGCCATCTGGCGGATTTCCAGGGTATCGAAGGGTTTTTTCAGGATCAGCAGTTGATCGTCGAACTCGATGCGTTCGGACATGGTTTCCCAGGTGTAGTCCGAGAAAGCCGTGCACAGGGCGATTTGCAGGCGCGGGTCGGCTTGCCACAAGCGCTCGATGGTTTGCAGGCCGTCCCAGCCCGGCGGCATGCGCATGTCGGCGAACACCAGCGCATAGGGCTGGCCTTCGGCCTGGGCGCGCTTGACCAGCTCCAGGGCTTCTTCGCCCTGGTAGGCCGAGTCGATCTGAAATTGCAGTCGGTTGACCTGGGGCGTGCCGAACAACAGGCTCTCGGTGTCGTCCAGCGAATCATCGCTGCCGTTGCCGGGGCTGAGGATTTTGCGAAAGTCCTGATGGATGGCCGGCGTATCGTCCACCACCAGGATCCGCCGGTTGGCAGGTACCGACATGGGGTTCATGGGTTGCTCTCCGATAGCTGGCTCGCCGGCCGGGTCCAGTGATCCACCACGGGAACGATGGTACCGGCCTTGAGCAGTTCGGCGGCCTGGCCGCTGTCCACCACCGTGCTGAAATAATGCCCCTGGGCTTGCATCGCTCCGCCGGTGGACATCAGCGTGGTGCGTTGTTCCTGGGTCTCGACGCCCTCGGCGATGATGCCGATGCCCACGTCCCGGGCAAAGTTGATGATCGCCCGCAGGGTCATGGCGTTGTCAGGGTCGTCGTTGGCACTGTCGAGCAGGCGCTGGGCGAGTTTGAGGTGATTGACCCGATAGGTCTTGAGGTAATCGAAGGAGGAATACTCGGTGCCGAAATCATCGATGGCCACCTGAACTCCCAGTTCACACAGGCGCGGCAATACGTCGTTGTGGGTCCATTTGGTCTGGGCGAGGGTGGCTTCGGTGACATCGAAACGCAGGTCCCAGGGGGCCAGTTCCCAGCGGGCGGTGGTGCGCAGGACGTCATAGATCAGTTCCGGCCCGGTCTTGAGCTGGGTCAGGGAGAGGTCGAGGGCGATCACCGGCGGCGCCATGCCCTGGTCGCGCCACTGGCGCATCTGTTGGCAGGCCTGGTCCAGTACCCAATGTCCGAGGGCGATGATGAGCCCGGTTTTTTCGGCCGCCGGCATGAACGTGGACGGCTCCAGCCAGCCCCGTTCCGGGTGCTTCCAACGAACCTGCACGCCCATGCCCAGGATCTTGCCGGTGCCGAGGTCGACCTCCGGCAGGTAGTGCAGATGCAGTTCGTGGTTCTCGATGGCCTGGCGCAGGTCATTGGTCAGGGCGACCCGGTCCGTCACCTCCTGGTTGATCTCTTCGTTGTGGAAGTGGTACTGGTTGCGGCCCTTTTCCTTGGAGCGGTACAGAGCCATGTCGGATTGGGCCATCAGGCTGTCGGCGCTCTGGCTTTCAGGGGTGTACAGGGCGATGCCGATGCTCACGGAGATTCGTACATCGTTGCCGTCCAGGGAGTAGGGCGCTACCAGGGTGTCGCGGATCTTGGCCGCCAGGGCGGCGCACTGGGTCGGCTCGTGGACATCCAGCTGCAGGATGGCGAACTCGTCGCCGCCCAGGCGCGCGACCACGTCGTTTTCCCGGGTACAGCCCTTGATGCGGGTGGCGACTTCCTGCAACAGCAGGTCGCCGATGGGATGGCCCAGGGTGTCGTTGATCCGCTTGAAGTGGTCCAGGTCCAGGTAGAACATCGCGAACGCCGGCGCCCCCCGTCGCGCTGCGGCGAATGCCTGGTGCAGCCGTTCGATCACCGTGGCGCGGTTGGCCAGCCCGGTCAGGCCGTCGGTACGGGCCAGCAGGGCGATCTTTTCCTCGGCGAGCTTGCGTTCGGTGATATCCAGGATGATGCCTTCCACCTCCAGCAACAGGCCTTGCTCGTTGCGCACCGGGATATAGCGGTTTTCCACCCAGCGGAACGCGCCGTCGCCGGTGCGCATGCGGAACTCGATCGACGCTCCCGCCGTATCGCGATCCAGCACCCGGACCATGGCCTGGTCGATCTTGGACTGGTCATCGGGGTGGATCAGCGCCTGCGCCCAATCGGGTGAGTTGACCAGTTGCGCCGCGACATGACCGAACTTGGTGATGTTGTGGGAGATGTACATCAATGGGAACGGTGGTTCGCCGCGCAGGCGATAGAGGATGGTCGGGCTGTTCTGCACGATGATGTTGGCATCGGCCAGTTCCCGGGTGCGCTCCTCCACCGCTTGTTCGAGCATGTCCATCTTCAGTGCCGCGTCTTCGGTCATCTGCCATTTGACGGTCAGGGTGCTGGCCATCTGGCGAATCTCGATGGCGTCGAAGGGCTTTTTCAGGATGAGCAGACGGTCGCCCAGTTCGAGGCGGTCGGCAATGTCTTCCCAGGAATAATCCGAATAAGCGGTACACAGCGCCACTTGCAGCTTGGGGTCGGCGCGCCACAGCCTTTCGATGGTTTCCAGGCCATCCCAGCCCGGAGGCATGCGCATGTCGATGAAGGCCATGGCATAGGGCTGCCCCTGGGCCAGCGCTGTCTCGACCTTGTTCAAGGCTTCCATGCCCTGGAAGGCCGAATCGAGCACGAAACTCTGGGTAGCGACCGCGACTGGTGCGCCGAACAGGGCCTCTTCGGCACTGCTCAGGTGGTCTTCGGCAGGTGCCTGGGGGCTGAGGATCTTTCGAAAATCCTCATGAATCGTCAGGGTGTCGTCGACGATCAGGATCCGCCGGTTGGCTCTCTCCAAGGGCTGGCTCATGGCCGTGCACCAAGGTGATGCTGACTACAGAACCGTGGGTACATCTGATATCCCTTTCGCTGGCATGAGTATTCTGGCCTGTACTTGGCCCTTCATGGGGTACAGCATAGTCGTCTGATCGGGATGCGCTCGGTCAGTGATGGCAAATCATGTCTAAATTCTTGCGATCTACTAGCCTGTCATTTGGGGGTAAGGTAGAACTGTAGTCGTCTTACAGGAGGGGGTAGTAATGGAAGATCAATCGCCGGACGTTCCGGTCATGAAGCCGACGGTGCTGTTGGTCGATGATGAAGAGTCGATTCTCAATAGCCTGCGTCGGTTGTTGCGCAGTCAGCCCTATGAAATCCTGCTGGCCGACAGCGGTGCCAAGGCCCTGGAAATCCTCAAGGAAAGGCCGGTGGATCTGGTGATGACCGATGCGCGCATGCCCAACATGGACGGTGCGACGCTGCTGGCCCAGATCCGCAAGCTCTATCCGTCGACCCTGCGCATCCTGCTCACCGGCTACGCCGATGTGGACATGATGACCAAGGCTATCAACGAAGGGGGGCTTTATCGCTACCTCAGTAAGCCATGGAACGATGATGAACTGGTACAGGCCCTGCGCCAGGCCCTGGCCCACCAGCATTCGGAAAGCGAACGCCAGCGCCTCGAAGCGCTGAACCGCGAGCAGAATCAGCAGCTCAAGACCCTCAACGCCACCCTGGAAAAGCGCGTGGCGTCACGTACCGCCGAGCTGCAGCAGACCGCCGACATGCTCGACCTGGCCTATGAAGAGCTCAAGCGCAGCTATGTGACCGGCACCGAGGTGTTCTCGCTGATCGCCAACCTGCGCCTGCCCAAGGCCAAGCAGACCAACCGGCAGATCATCGAACTGATCCGGGTCTATAGCCGGCTGCACTTTCTCGACGAGTCCACCGACCGCGACCTGACCATGGCCGCGGCGCTCTACAACATCGGCAAGCTGAGCTGGACCGATAACATGATGGTCACGCCGGTCGACATGTTGCATCACAACGAACTGGACCTGTATCGCTCCTATCCGAAGCAGAGCGAGTCGCTGCTGATGACCCTGGACCCGATGAAGGACGCGGCGCGAATCATTCTTCATCACCAGGAACGCTGGGACGGCAGTGGTTTCCCCGATCACCTCAAGGGCGAGGCGATTCCGTTCGGTTCCAGGCTGTTGAAGCTGGCGGTGGACTTCATCGAGTTGCAGCGCGGGTTGATTCTCGAACGGCAGATGAACAGCGACGAGGCACTGGTCTACATCCGCAAATACGCCGGCAAGCTGTATGACCCGAACATGGTGGAGGACTTCATCAAGGCGTGTGGCGAGTACCTGGAAGACGTGACCCTGTCCGACCCGACGGTGAAAGTCATGGACACCCGCGAACTGGCCGCCGGCATGGTCCTGGCCCGCAACCTCAACGCCGACAACGGCATGCTGTTGCTCAATGCCGGCAAGGTATTGAGCGGTCCCTTGGTGGAGAAACTCATCGCCTTCGAAGCGATGGAAGGGGCCCGGTACAGCGTGTTCGTCAAGACACCCGAGGAGGAGCTGGATCCTTCGGCGCCGAAGCCGATGTTGGGGTGAGGGCTTCTGCAAATCAACCTGTGGGAGCGGGCTTGCTCGCGAAGGCGGTGTATCAGTTGCATCTATATGACCTGACACTCCGCGTTCGCGAGCAAGCCCGCTCTCACAGGGATTTGTGTTGAGTCCATTGTGGTCTGTAATCTCCCTCGGCATTTTTCCGCCAAGGCCGACATCCATGACCACCCTCCTCATCCATATCGCCGCCGCCCTGCTGATCGGGCCGGACGGTCGGACCCTGCTGGTGCGCAAGCGCGGTACCCGGGCCTTCATGCAGCCGGGCGGCAAGATCGAGCCCCACGAGCAACCGGCCCAGGCCCTGGCCCGGGAGCTGGAGGAAGAACTGGGACTGACAATCGATCCGGCACAGGCTCGCTACCTGGGCCCGTTCAGCGCGCCGGCCGCCAACGAGCCGGGCTTTGTCGTCCAGGCCGAGGTGTTCCTGTTGATCATCGACACCGCTGTGCTCCCTGCTGCCGAAATTGAAGAGGTTCGCTGGATCGACCCGGCCGGCGACGGCGGGTTGCCGCTGGCACCATTGACAGGTGAGGTGATCCTGCCGTTTTATCGAACCTCAGAGCTGTCGCACCCAAGCCTCAAGGACTGACTCACATGATTCCCTTGCCGGACCTGCTGGTGTTTGCCGCCGCCGCGTTGCTGATGGTGCTTACGCCCGGCCCGAACATGATCTACTTGATTTCCCGTTCGATCTGCCAGGGCCGTAAGGCCGGGGTTACCTCCTTGCTGGGGGTGGTGGCGGGGTTCTTCGTGCATGTATTCGCAGCGGCGGCGGGGCTGACGGCGGTGTTCCTGGCCGTGCCCATGGCCTATGAAGTCCTGAAATGGGCCGGTGCGCTGTACCTGTTGTGGCTGGCCTGGCAGGCCGTGAAACCGGGTGCTCGCTCGCCGTTCCAGGCACAGCAGCTACCCGCGGACTCGACGCGCAAGTTGATCACCATGGGCTTTCTCACCAGTGCGCTGAACCCGAAGATTGCGGTGTTCTACCTGTCGGTATTTCCCCAGTTCATCAGCCCGGAACATGGCTCAGTGTTCACCCAGAGCCTGATTCTCGGGCTGGTCCAGATCAGCGTCAGTTTCAGCGTCAACCTGCTGATTGCCCTGTTCGCCGCGGGTATTGCCGCGTGGTTCGTCCACAATCCCACCTGGCTGGCGCTGCAGCGCTATTTCATGGGGTTCGTTCTGGGCGCGCTGGCGCTGCGGTTGATGCTTGAGCAACGGCGGGCCGCGTGAACATCCGGCGGCTGCGGGCCGGCGATGCATCGGCCTATCGCGAGCTGATGCTCCAGGCCTATGGGCTGCATCCACAGGCCTTCACCTCCAGCGTCAGCGAGCGGGCGACGATGCCCATGAACTGGTGGGAGTCTCGCCTGACCAGCCGGTTCGAGGTGGTGCTGGGGGCGTTCGTCGAGGATGAGTTGGCCGGTATCGTCGGCCTGTCTCTGGAGCCGCGGCAGAAAGCCCGGCACAAGGCGACGTTGTTCGGCATGTATGTCGTCGATGACCATCGTCACCGTGGGCTTGGCCAGCAATTGCTGGAGGCCGCGCTTGACGAAGCTCGTCGGCATAGCTTCTTGCGCCTGGTTCAACTGACCGTCACCGCGGGCAACGATCCGGCGCTCAAGCTCTATCAACGTTGCGGTTTCGTGCTCTATGGCCTGGAGCCGATGGCGATACGAGTGGATGACGGGTATCTCGACAAGATCCACATGTGGCGTGAGCTCTAAGGCCCCATCGCGAGCAGGCTCGCTCCCACAGGGACTCGCGGGTGTACTCAGAATTTGTGCCCACCACAACATCCAGTGTGGGAGCGGGCTTGCTCGCGAAGGCGGTGGGTCAGTGCCACTTGTGGCGGCAGGCACGGCCTCTTCGCGAGCAAGCCCGCTCCCACAAGGGATCGTGGGTGTACTCGGAATCTGAGCCCACCACCGTTCCCTGTGGGAGCGAGCCTGCTCGCGATAGCGACCTTCCTGTATCAGCGAACCGCACTGACCCCATCCAGCGTCGAAAACGACGTGTCCTTGGCCGTCAACAGGAAGTCGCGCATATACGGTGCGTCGAGCATGTCGGTGCGAACCGCCGCGTACAGTGTGGCGAACAGGCCTTTCTCCCCCAGCCGCTTGGCTTTCACGTAACCCCGTGAGCTGTATTCATGCAGGGCCCAGTGGGGCATGCCGCAGACGCCCCGGCCGCTGGCCACCAACTGCATCATCATCACCGTCAGTTCGGACGTGCGGACCTGGGCCGGTTCGATGTCGGCCGGCTCGAGGAAGCGGGTGAAGATGTCCAGTCGGTCGCGCTCCACAGGGTAGGTGATCAGGGTTTCGCTGAGCAGGTCTTCGGGCACGATATAGGGTTTGCCCGCCAGCCGATGCTGGTTGGCCACGGCGAGCATCGCTTCATAGGTGAACAGCGGCACGTAGGTGATGCCCGCCAGTTCCAGCGGGTCGGACGTCACCACCAGGTCCAGGTCGCCGCGGGCCAGGGCCGGCAACGGGGCGAAGGCAAAGCCCGAGGCCAGGTCCAGTTCGACTTCCGGCCAGGCATCGCGGAACTGGTCGATGGTCGGCATCAGCCACTGGAAACAGCTGTGGCATTCGATGGCCATGTGCAAACGGCCGGCGGTGCCACCGGCCAGCCGGGCGATGTCCCGCTCGGCGCTGCGCAGCAACGGCAAGGTGGCGTCGGCCAGTTGCAACAAGCGCAGGCCAGCGCTGGTGAACCGTACCGGTTTGGTCTTGCGCACGAACAATTGCATCCCCAGGCGCTCTTCCAGCTCCTTGAACTGGTGGGAAAGGGCGGACTGGGTCAGGTGCAGGCGTTCGGCGGCCTCTACCAGGCTGTCGGCTTCGCGCAGGGCGTGCAGGGTCTTGAGGTGGCGGAGTTCAAGCACCGAAGTTGCTCCATGAAGAAAACTTGTGATCAACACGAAAAGGTTGAGTTTGTCTCATGTGGGGTCGGCTGTCGACAATGGCGTCATCTTTTACAGGAGGACTCTTACCATGGCCCTGGCCCACACCCTCGGTTTTCCCCGCATCGGCGCCGACCGCGAACTGAAGAAAGCCCTCGAAGCCTACTGGAAGGGCGATCTGGCACCGACCGCGTTGCAGAGCGTCGGTCGTGAACTGCGGGCCCGGCACTGGCAACTGCAGAAAGATGCCGGGATCGACCTGCTGCCGGTAGGGGATTTCGCCTGGTACGACCAGGTGCTCGGCCACACCTTGACCCTGGGTGCGGTGCCGGCGCGATTTCACGACACCTTGAACCTCCAAGGCCGACCGACCCTCGATACCCTGTTCGCCATGGCCCGGGGCGCCACGCCGACCTGCTGCGATGCCGACCACGGCCAGACCCAACATGCACAGGAACTGACCAAGTGGTTCGACACCAACTACCACTACCTGGTCCCGGAGTTTTCCATCGACCAGACCTTCGCCGTGAGCTGGGAACAGCTGTTCGATGAAGTGGACGAGGCTCATGTCCTGGGGCACCGGATCAAACCGGTGATCATCGGTCCGCTGACGTATCTGTGGCTGGGCAAGGCCAAGGGGCGGGATTTCGACAAGCTCGAGCTGCTGGAGCGCCTGCTGCCGGTCTACGGTGAAATCCTCAATCGCCTGAAGGCCCAAGGCGTGGAGTGGGTACAGATCGACGAGCCGATCCTCACCCTTGACCTGCCCCTGGCCTGGCGCAGTGCCTTCGAGCGGGCCTATCACATCCTTCAGTATTCGCCGCTGAAGAAACTGATAGCGACTTATTTCAGTGGCCTGCAAGACAATCTCGGCCTGGCCGTGAGCCTGCCGGTGGATGGTTTGCACATCGATGCGGTACGCGCGCCGGAGCAACTGGGCCAGGTGTTGGATCGCCTGCCGACCTACAAGATCCTCTCGGTGGGCCTGGTCAATGGCCGTAACGTCTGGCGCTGCGAACTGGAACAGGCGCTGGCGCAATTGCAGCCGGCCCAGGAACGCTTTGGCGACAACCTCTGGGTCAGCACGTCGTGCTCGTTGCTGCACAGCCCGGTGGACCTGGAGCGTGAAGACCGGCTCGACCCCGAGCTCAAAAGCTGGCTGGCCTTCGCGGTGCAGAAGTGTGGCGAAGTGGCGGTGTTGCGTGACGCCTTGAACGATCCGCAAGCCCCCGGCGTACAACAGACGCTGGCCGCCAGTCGCAAGGTGCAGGCGAGCCGCGCCGCTTCGACGCGCATTCACAAGCCCGAGGTCCAGGCCCGGCTGGCGGCCATCAAGCCGCAGGACTGCCAGCGGCGTTCAGCGTTTGCCCAGCGCATCGAACGGCAGCGGGAACGCCTGAAATTACCGGCCTTTCCCACGACCACCATCGGCTCTTTCCCGCAAACCCCGGCGATTCGCCTGGCGCGTCAGGCCTACAAGCAGGGCAAACTGTCGGCCAACGACTATCAGGACGCCATGCACACCGAAATCCGTCACGCCGTGCAGATCCAGGAACGCCTCGGCCTGGATGTGCTGGTCCATGGCGAAGCCGAGCGCAACGACATGGTGGAATATTTCGCCGAGCAATTGGACGGCTACGCCTTCACCCGTTTCGGTTGGGTGCAGAGCTACGGTTCGCGATGTGTGAAGCCGGCGATCATCTACGGCGACATCAGCCGGCCGAAGCCCATGACCGTCGACTGGATCCGCTATGCGCAAAACCAGACCGACAAGGTCATGAAGGGCATGCTCACCGGCCCCGTGACCATGCTGATGTGGTCGTTCCCCCGCGAAGACGTGTCGCGTCGGGTCCAGGCACAGCAACTCGCCCTGGCCCTGCGTGACGAAGTGATGGATCTGGAAGCGGCCGGGATCCGCATCGTGCAGATCGACGAGGCGGCCTTTCGCGAAGGCCTGCCGTTGCGGCGCGAGCAATGGCAGCAATACCTGGATTGGGCGGTGGAAGCCTTCCGCTTGAGCGCATCGGGTGTGCGTGACGAAACCCAGATCCATACCCACATGTGCTACAGCGAGTTCAATGATCTGATCCAGGCTATCGCGGCCATGGACGCTGACGTCATCACCATTGAAACCTCACGCTCGGACATGGAGCTGCTGGAGGCGTTCGAAGCGTTCGACTACCCGAACGATATCGGCCCGGGTGTCTACGACATCCATTCGCCGCGGGTGCCGGACACGGCCGAAATGGTCGGGTTGATGAACAAGGCCGCGAAGCGGATTCCCGCTGGACACCTGTGGATCAACCCCGACTGCGGCCTGAAGACCCGGGCATGGCCGGAAACCGAAGCGGCGCTGGTGAACATGGTCGCGGCGGCAAGGCAACTGCGTGGGCAGTTGGCCTGAGCGGTTCGACTCCTCTGCAGGTGAACACTTTTGTGGCGAGGGGATAAATCCCCTCGCCACAAAAGTGAGGTGTCTGGCCTTTCGGCAATCTTCATCAAACTGTCACGCAACTGTGGCAGCGCGCTTCAACGAATTTCATCAGACTCGCGCTCTACTGGGGTTCTGCGTTTTGGTGTTTCTTCATGCGTGTGTTTATTTTCCTGGCCGTCCTGTTGTTCGGTCTGCAGTCTATTGCGGCGTCTCGTTGTGATGTCAACGTCCCGACCCGACGGGTCGATCTGGAACAGGTGAGCCTGGCGTACCAGAGCATCGGTCGTGCTTCCGATCCGGCCTTGTTGCTGGTGATGGGGCTGGGCGGGCAATTGATCCATTGGCCGGATGAGGTGGTGGTCGCCCTGTGCGAGCAGGGCTTTCGGGTGATCCGTTACGACAACCGGGACGTGGGTTTATCCACCTGGCGGCAGGCGCCGGGCAGCGCCAACCTGACGTTCGAAGCGCTTCGTTACAAACTGGGTTTGACGGTCGACGCGCCTTATACCCTCACCGACATGGCCAATGACGGCCTGGGATTGATGGATGCGTTGCACGTGCAGAACTTTCATCTGCTGGGGGCAAGCATGGGCGGCATGATCGCCCAGCACATGGCGGCCATGGCGCCGCAACGGGTTGAAAGCCTGACCCTGATAATGTCCAGCTCCAGCGCCGCTGGGTTACCGGCGCCCAGCGCAACGCTGGTGCGATTGCTGTCCCGACGCAGTGCGCCGAATCGCGAGGTGGCGCTGGAGCAGCAGGCTGACCTGCTGGCCGCTCTGGGCAGCCCCATGGTGGTCGATGACCGCCAGGCGCTGCTGCATCAGGCGGCTGTGGCCTACGATCGGGCGTTCAACCCCGAGGGTGTGCAACGCCAGATCATGGCGATCATGGCCGAACCGAGTCGGGTCGAGTTGCTCAATCAATTGCAGGTGCCGACCCTGGTGGTCCATGGCACCGCCGACCCGCTATTACCGGTAATGCATGGCGTCCATCTGGCCGCGCATATCCGCGGCAGTCAGTTGAAATTGATCCCGGGCCTGGCCCATCGTTTTCAGGAAGCATTCAAGGAACCATTACTGGGGGCGGTGTTGCCTTACCTGCAACAGCATCGCGAAGACACCTCGCATTGGGCGCAAGTCGAACCGGCGCAGGCGCCGAATCTGCTTTGATAGAGGATTCGAAGGTTGTAGTGATCCCCTCGCCACAGGGGCTTGCTGCAACACCTATCGAGTTTGGGCCTGCTCCACCAACCACCCCATCAATTCCTGCAACGGCCCCGATGCCTGGGCCCTGCGCGGGAACACCAGGTGATAACCCAACCCGGTCCTGACCTTCAGCTCGAACGGCATCACCAACCGCCCGGCGCTCAGGTCATCGCCGATCAGCGACCAGTCACCTATCGCTACGCCGGTGCCCTGTGAGGCCATGGACATCGCCAGGTCCAGGGTTTCGAAGTGCTGGCCCTTGCTGACATTGCTCAAGTGCACGTCGGCGGCATCCAGCCAGGCCGTCCAGTCGCGCTCATCGCAGGTGGGGTGCAACAGCAGGTGTTGCTGCAAGTCGGCGGGTTCGCGCAGCGGCACGGAGCCCTCCAGCACCGAGCGGGAACAGACCGGCGTCAGTTGCTCATCGAACAGATGCAAGCACGCCAATGAGGTGTCGGGTGGCGGGCCATAGACCACGGCCGCGTCGAAGGCCTCGCGCTGGAAGTCCACGCCGTGCCTGACGGTGGTAGTCAGTTCCACCGGCACGTCCGGCCGTTCCTTCTGCCATTGCAACAAGCGCGGCAGCAACCAGCGCATCACACAGGTCGGTGCCTTGAGTTGCAAAGTCTGGCGCTTCTCGCCGATCTGCTCCACCGCGTCGCCGATCAAGCGGAACACCTGCTGTACCCGAGGCAACCACGCCGCCCCTTCAGGCGTCAGGCTCAGTCCGCGGGCCTGGCGCTGGAACAGCGCGTAACCCAGATGCTCCTCCAGCCCGGCGATCTGCCGGCTCACCGCGCCCTGGGTAATGTGCAGTTGTTCGGCGGCACGGGTGAAGTTGCAGCATTGGGCCGTGATCAGAAACGTGTGCAACGCTGGAAGCGGGGGAAGTCGTTTCATTTGCAGCCAAGCCATGACGTGGGGACATGGCTAGTATGACTTTTTATCCATTGTTGCCGCTATGGCCACACCGTTCAATGAGGCCATTCCAAGACAAGAAGAAGGGCAGTGGCAATGGCAACGTGTGGCGAAGTATTGGTCAAGTTACTCGAAGGCTATGGCGTGAAGCAGGTGTTCGGCATTCCCGGCGTGCACACCGTCGAGCTGTATCGCGGACTGGCCCGTTCAAGCATTCGCCATGTGACGCCGCGTCACGAACAGGGCGCCGGCTTCATGGCCGACGGTTACGCCCGCGTCAGCGGTCAACCCGGCGTGTGTTTCATCATCACTGGCCCCGGCATGACCAATATCACCACCGCCATGGGCCAGGCCTACGCCGATTCGATCCCGATGCTGGTGATCTCCAGCGTGCAATCGCGCAGCCAGCTGGGTGGCGGACGCGGCAAGTTGCATGAATTGCCGAATCAGGCTGCGCTGGTGGGCGGGGTCGCGGCGTTTTCCCACACGCTGATGTCTGCCGCTGAATTGCCCAGCGTACTGGCCCGGGCCTTCGCTGTGTTCCAGGCCGGGCGTCCGCGGCCGGTGCACATCGAAATCCCTTTGGACGTCCTGGTCGAGGATGCCGATGCCTGGCTCGCCAGCACGCCTGTGAGCATCGATCGCGCCGGTGCCGCGCCGGGAGCGGTGAAACAGATGACGGCGATGCTGGCCTCGGCCAGGCGGCCGCTGATCCTGGCCGGCGGTGGCGCCATCGACGCCGCCGCCGAATTGACCGAACTGGCCGAACGCTTGGGGGCACCGGTGGCGTTGACCATCAACGCCAAGGGCCTGCTACCGTCCCGTCACCCCTTGTTGATCGGCTCTACCCAGAGCCTGGTAGCCACCCGCGCATTGGTCGCCGAAGCGGATGTGGTGCTGGCCATCGGCACCGAACTGGCCGAAACCGACTACGACATCACCTTCGCTGGTGGCTTCGAGCTCCCAGGTGCGCTGCTGCGCATCGACATCGACCCGGACCAGACCGTGCGCAACTATCCACCGCGCCTGGCGTTGGTGGCCGATGCCCGCACCGCCGCCCGGGCCTTGCTTGACGAGTTGAACCGACAGCCTTTGGCCGAGCGCAGCAACGATTGGGGCGCTGTTCGTGCTACGCGGTTGCGTACTGAGCTGGAAGGCAGCTGGGACGCTGCGGTTCGCGCCCAGAGCGTTTTTCTTGACAGCGTTTTGCAAACGCTGCCTGAGGCGGTATTCATCGGCGACTCCACCCAACCGGTGTACACCGGCAACCTGACGTTCAACCCGGAGCATCCGCGGCGCTGGTTCAACTCGTCCACTGGCTACGGCACCCTCGGCTATGCGTTGCCGGCGGCGATTGGCGCCTGGCTTGGCGGCAAGGACCAGGGCCATGGCCGCCCCCCGGTGGTGTGCCTGATCGGTGACGGCGGCTTGCAATTTACCCTGCCGGAACTGGCCAGCGCCGTGGAGGCGCGGGTACCGGTGATTGTGCTGCTGTGGAATAACCAAGGCTACGAAGAGATCAAGAAGTACATGGTCAACCGCGCCATCGAACCGGTGGGCGTGGACATCTATACCCCGGACTTCATCGGTGTCGCCAAGGCCTTGGGCTGCGCGGCCGAAACCATCGATGAAGTGGCGCAGCTGCAAGCCGCACTGCTCGCGGCCAGAGACCGGCAAGGCCCGACGCTGATAGAAATCGATCAGGCGCGCTGGATGAGCGGGGTGTCGCAATGACGCTTCCTACGGTAATGGAGGGGCTGTACATCAACGGCCAGTGGTCTTGCGGTGAGCAGTATTTGCGGGTGATCAACCCGGCGACCGAGGCATTGCTTACCACTGTTCAGGGCGGTGATGAACGCGCGGTCGATCAAGCCCTGGACGCCGCGATCCAGGCCTTTGGCCCATGGTCGAAAACGACGGGGGCCGAGCGTGGCGCGATCCTGCGCCGAATCGCCGCTGGCGTGCGGGCCGGTCGTGAGCAGTTGATGCAATTGCAATCGAGCAACAACGGAAAACCGTTGTTCGAGGCCGCCATCGATGTCGATGATGTGGTGGCGACCTTCGAATACTACGCCGAGCTGGCCGAAGGCTTGGACCTCCGGCAGGACAGTTCGCTTGCCCTGCCCAGCGATGATTTCAGCGCCCGCCTGCGTCGCGAACCTTGCGGTGTGGTCGGCTTGATCGTGCCGTGGAATTTCCCGATGGTCACCACCGCCTGGAAACTCGCACCGGCCCTGGCCGCCGGCTGCTGCGTGGTGCTCAAGCCGTCGGAGGTCACGCCGTTGCCGGAGCTGGAACTGGCCTCGATCATTGCCGAGTGTGGCTTGCCGGACGGCGTGTTCAACCTGGTGTGCGGCACCGGCCTGGCGGTTGGCGCTCCGTTGGCGGCGGATCCGCGAGTGGCGAAGATTTCCTTCACCGGCAGCAACGCGGTGGGTGTGCAGGTGATGCAACGGGCGGCGGAAACGGTGAAGGGCGTGAGCCTGGAGCTGGGCGGCAAATCGTCCCTGTTGGTGCTGGCCGATGCCGACCTGGAACTGGCGGTGGAGCTGGCCTGTGGCGGCGGTTTTTTCAATGCCGGGCAGATGTGTTCAGCCACCAGTCGTGTGTTGGTCGCCGATGAGTTGGCCGATGAATTCCTGCAACGGCTCAAGGCTCGCGCCGAGGCGATCCGCGTGGCCGATCCGTTCGACCCGTATGTGGAGATGGGCGCGCTGGTCAACCAGGCGCAATACCAGCGGGTACTCGGGCACATCGACCGCGGCTTGAGTGACGGGGCGACCCTGGTCTGCGGTGGTCAGCGCCCGGCGCATCTGGCGCGAGGTTTTTTTTTGCAGCCGACAATCTTCACCGACGTGCCCTTGGACAGTGCGTTGTGGTGCGAGGAGATCTTTGGACCGGTGCTGTGCGTACGGCGTTTCAGCGGTGTGGAACAGGCCATCGCCCAGGCCAACGACAGTCGTTTCGGTCTGGTGGCCAGCGTGGTCAGCCGTGATTCCGACGCTGCCGAGCAGGTGGCCAACGCTTTGCAGGCGGGCCTGGTGTGGATCAACGCGCCCCAGGTGATCTTTCCCCAAACGGCCTGGGGCGGCTACAAGCAGAGCAGCCTGGGCCGCGAGCTGGGGCCGTGGGGACTGGCCGCGTTCCAGGAAATCAAGCATGTGATCCGGGCGGTCTGACAGCACGTTATCGGGTCACGCATGCCTCGAAAAAAGGCATGCGCCAGGAACATGGCTTCAATGAGTTTTTTTCGATAGTCAGGGATTTTGCACGACCTCAGGATAGCCCTGGATAGCGACCAAGCCCTTGCAATACGGGGCTTTGACCGGTTTCCAGCGGCGCGGGCGCAAGGGTTTTGAGCCACCTCATACTTAGAAGAACAAAGGGAGTCCTCCATGGGCAAGCATGATCTGAACAGACGTCAATTCATCAAAACCGCAAGCGTAGTGTCGGTCGCGGCCGCCGCCATGAGTGTGCCTTTCATCAGCGCCCGGGCCAGCGATACGCGATTCGTCGGCAAGACCCTGCGCCTGCTGACCTGGTCCGACGACACCGGGCTGGCGGCGTTGCGCAACATCGCCGCGACCTTCGAGGCCAAGACCGGCGCCAAGGTCATCGCCGATCGCACCGGCAGCACCTCGGAAATGGTTGCCAAGCTCAAGGCCGGTGGCGACCGGCCGCAGTACGACATCATCACCCTGGCCGGCGTCGGCGCCGAGGGCCTGGCTGCGGCGGGCCTGTTGGAAAAGCCGGACCTGAACCGCATCCCCAATCTGGTGGACGTGCCGGCGCAATACCGCACAGGTGCCGGCGGCCATGGCATCGGCTACCTGCTGTGGTGCAACAGCCTGGTCTACAGCACTCGCACCATGAAGCAGGCGCCGGACAGTTACGCCGCGCTTTGGGACGCCGACCTGGCGCCGAACATCTTCCTACCGCCACCAAATTGGACCGAGGCCATGGACCTGATCATCATCGCTGCCAAGCTGGCTGGCGGTGACGAACACAATATCGAACCGGGCTTCAAGAAACTCGCCGAACTCAAGGAGCGGGTGGTGACCCTGGGGGAAAACCCGAATCAGATCGCCGAACTGTTCCGCACCGGTTCCCTGGACATGGGCGGCTTGTATGCACCGGCGTTTTTCCCCAAGCAGATCCGCGACCCGGCCTATGGCCTGGGGGCGACGTTCGGCATGAAGGAAGGCTTCTACACCGACCTGATGCTCTCGGTCATGCCCAAGAACCGCCCGGGCGACACCGACCTGGCCTACGCCTTCATCGACCACTCCCTCGACCCGCTGGTGCAGGGCAAGATGGCCGAAGACATCTTCAACGGCCCGGTCAACGCCAAGGCCATCATCTCCGCCGAAGCGCGCAAGAGCCCGTACATCCTCACTCCGGAGCAAATCGCCGAGAAAGCGATCATGCACGACAACGCCTTCCTGGCGACGGTGCATGACCAGTGGATTCGTCGGTATACGGAGATTTTCTCTTCATGAGTTGAAGGACATTGTGACTGGGAACGCATGGATTCTGCGGTCGTCCGGAGATCCAAATGTGGGAGCGGGCTTGCTCGCGAAAGCGGTGGATCAGTTGATGGAGATGTCACCTGTGCCGCCGTATTCGCGAGCAAGCCCGCTCCCACATTGGTTCCATGGTGTTAATGGATACTGCGTTCACCACAATCCAATGTGGGAGCAAGCTCGGCTCCCACAGTAATCCCACAGTAAAAAGTTGTGTTTGTGCTGTCGTTTTCCACTGACGAGACCTTGCCATGGAACACCAACCTTTAACTCATCCGCAGAGCGTTGCGCCAGTGCGTTCCAGCCGGAGTATTTCGCCCACGACGCGGGCGTGGTTTTTCCTGTCGCCGTCGATGCTGTTTCTCGGCGTGTTGATTGCCGCCAGTCTGTTGGTATTGCGCATGAGCGTCGGCACCAAGGGCGCGGAGTGGAGTGGGTTCAGCCTGGCCAGCTATGGTCAATTGCTGGAACCCTATTACCTCAAATCCCTGCTGCTGACTTTGCGCCTGGCGCTGATCAGCGCGGTGATTGCCGTGCTACTGGCGATTCCCGTGGCCTACACCATGTCGCGTTTGTCCTCGCCATTGTTGCGACGGGTGTTCTTGGCCGCGGTGCTGTTGCCGTTATTGGTCAACCTGCTGCTGCAAAGCTACGGCTGGCTGGTAATCCTCGGCCCGGCCGGCATGCTCAACCAGGCGCTGACGGGCCTGGGGCTGATCAAGCGGCCGATCATGTGGCTGTACAACCAGAACGGCGTGCTGATGGGCCTGGTGCAGACCGCGTTCCCCCTGGCCGTGTTGCCCATCGCCAGCGCCATGCGCGGGGTGGCCCGCAGCTATGAAGAGGCGGCTGCCACCCTTGGCGCCAGCCGTTTCCAGGTGTTTCGTCAGGTGGTGCTACCGATGAGCCTGCCGGGCATCATCACCGGCGCGACACTGGTGTTCGCCTACAACGCCAGCAGCTTCGTCGTACCGTTGTTGTTGGGCGGGAGGCGAGTGCCGATGCTGGCAGTGATGGTCCACGACCAGATTGCCCCGCTGATGAACTGGCCGGCCGCGTCCGCCGCCGGGGTGGTGTTGATCGTCACCACGCTGCTGATCATGACCCTGTCCGAATATTTCACCGGCCGCCGTCGGCGGATGCTGGAGGCTTCTCAATGAGCGCGTTGAGCCAAAAACGCCAGTCGCTGTTGCCCGGTGAAACCGGTCGGATCGCGGGGCTGCTGTCGGGTTTCATTCTGTTGCTGGCGGTGTTGCCGATCCTGACCATGATCGTCATGTCGTTCAGCGGCGCGGCGAACCTGGATTTCCCACCAAGCAGCTACAGCCTGCAATGGTATCGAGCCGCCTGGCAGACCTTCGTCTCCCCGGATACCAGTGACGTACTGAGCTTGGGCCAGGCCATGGGCACCAGTCTGTTGGTGGCGTGCCTGACCATGATCTTCGCCACCCTGATCGCGGTACCGGCGGCCTATGCACTGACCCGCTGTGAATTTCGCGGCAAGGCCGTGGCGCTGCAACTGATGTCGCTGCCGCTGGTATTCCCCATGGTGGTGCTGGGCCTGGCCCTGCTGTTGGTATTCGACAGCCTGCCCTTCCAGATGACCACCTCACGGCTGGTCATTGCCCACGTCATCCTTGCCCTGCCGTTCGTGGTGAAGAACTGCACCGCCGCCATGCTCGGCATCGGCAGCGAAGTCGAGGAAGCCGCGCGGATGCTCGGGGCGTCACCGCAGCGGGCCATCGGCGATGTGGTGGTGCCGTTGATGAAATCGGGAATCCTTGCCGGGATGCTCCTGGCATTCATTGTCTCGTTCAACGAATTCACCGTGACCTATTTTCTCTACACCGTCGACGTCATGACCGTGCCGATCTGGATGTACAGCCGCACCGTGTCGTCGCTTGATCCCACCGTTTTTTCGTTTGCCGTGCTCATCGTGCTGATCGACTTCGTGCTGATCTGGGCGTTGGAGAAGCTGGTGGGCGAGGGCGGCGTTTCCTTTTGATTTCGAGGTGAAGACATGACTGGACTGATACTGGAAAACGTCGAGAAGCACTACGGCTCGGCCTGCGCGGTCAAGGACGTGAACCTGCATTTGCCCGAGGGCAAGCTGGTGTGTTTCCTCGGGCCTTCGGGCTGTGGCAAGACCACGCTGCTGCGGATGATCGCAGGCCTGGAAAGCCTCAGCGGCGGCGAGATCCGCCTGGATGGCGATGACATCGGTCATACCCCGGCGCACCTGCGCAATTTCGGCATGGTCTTTCAATCGCTGGCGTTGTTTCCCCACATGACCGTCGGCGAGAACATTGCCTATCCACTGAAACTGCGCGGCGTGGGCAAGGCCGAGCAGCGGGCGCGGGTGGTGGAGCTGCTGGAACTGATTCAGCTCCAGGCCATGATCGACCGGCCCGTGGCGAAATTGTCCGGCGGCCAGCGTCAGCGTGTGGCGATTGCCCGGGCGATTGCCGCGCGGCCGAAGATCCTGCTGCTGGACGAACCGCTGTCGGCCCTCGACGCCAAGCTGCGTGAATCGATGCAGGTGGAAATCCGTCAGCTACAACAGCGGCTGAACATCACCACCATTCTGGTGACCCACGACCAGCGCGAGGCCATGACCATGGCCGACATCGTGGTGGTGCTGGGCGAGCACCGGGTGCAGCAGGTCGGCACGCCGATCGAGATCTACCGGTACCCGACCAACGAGTTCGTTGCCGACTTCATTGGCTCAGGCAATATTTTCCCTGCGACCACCCTGGGTACCGGGCGTGTCGGCCTGCCGGGCGGGGACGCGCTGGATGTGCCGGCCAGCCATAGCCCCATTGTTGGCGAGAAAATCAAGTTGCTGGTGCGCCCGGAAGACGTGCAACTGTCTGCTCCTCAGGCCACAGCGGGTAACCGCTTGCTGGGCAAGGTGACATTTGTGCGTGACATTGGCGCGACCATCGAAACCACGGTGGAGTGTTCCGGGGTTTCATTCACTGCGCTGAGTACGCCTTGCCAGGGAATGGATCTGGGCATCGGGCATGCGGTATCGGTGACCTTACCGGCTGAGGCGTGTCGGTTGCTGAGGGCCTGATTCTTGAGAGATGGGTTGCCCGGGCTGGCCTCTTCGCGAGCAAGCCCGCTCCCACAATTGATCGGTGGTGAACAGAGAATTCATGTTCGCCGAAGATCCCATGTGGGAGCGGGCTTGCTCGCGAAGAGGCCGGTAGGGCAATCAAAATCCCAGCTCAAACCGACAACCGCAACCGTGCCAGATCCCGCAGCGGCGGTGCCCCGAACAACCGGCTGTACTCGCGACTGAATTGCGAAGGGCTTTCATAACCCACTCGATACCCCGCCGCCGAAGCTTCCAGCCCTTCGGCCAGCATCAGTCGCCGGGCTTCCTGCAGACGCAATTGTTTCTGATATTGCAGTGGACTCATGGCGGTCATGGCTTTGAAGCGATGATGCAGTGTCGAGACGCTGAGGTTCACTTCCCGGGCCAGCTCGTCGATGCGCAACGGCTGTTCGAAATGACCGTTGAGCCATTTGATTGCCTGGCCGATGCGATGGCTCTGACTGTTGGCGATGGCGATTTCGTACAGCCGGTAGCCCTGGGGACTGCGCAGCAGTCGGTACAAAATCTCCCGTCGTACCAAGGGCGCGAGCATGGTGATGTCCTTGGGGTGGTCCAGCAGGCGTACCAGGCGCAGCACCGCATCGAGCATCGAAGTGTCCAGGCGTTCGACATACAGGCCTCGGCCGGCGGGGCGGGTTGGCACGCCCAGCGGGCCGGCATCGGCGATCAGCGCGGTGATTTCCGCCGGGTCGATGTCCAGGCGCAGGGCCAGGATCGGGTGTTCCGGCGAAACGTCGGCGATGCACCCGCTCAACGGCATCGACACCGAGACCACCAGGTAATGGAGCGGGTCGTAGTTGAACAGTTCGTCCGCCAGCCGCACCTGTTTGTTGCCCTGGGCCATGATGCACAGCGCCGGTTGCGCCAGCACCGGTGCGAATTTATGGGGCTTGCTGTGACGAGACAGATTCAATGCGCCGATGGCCGTGGTGTAGCTGCCGTCTTCGCAGGTATTGCGGTCGATGATCGACGCCAGTTCGGCGCGCTGTTGTTCCAGATGCGGGTCCAGGGGGACGTGGGCGTGGTCGAGCGGCGACATGCCAGGATCCTCGGAAATAGAAGCGATGGACAAAGCTTATGTTTGTGCAAGGCGCGGTGGTAGTCACATCCTGTTGAAAGCTTGCCTGATCCTGCACGGCCATCGTGCCGGATCGTTGCAATGGGGCCGAAACTTGCTTGAAACCTTTTGTCTCAAATTTGTCGGTTCCAATCGACGCGCTGCCGCTTCGCGATCTACTTTTGCGCAGGATTGTGCAAGGCGTCGGCAGAAATCGACTAACGACCCTGGCGTCGCGACGCTTAACCTTCAATCCTGTCGCAGCTGTCCCCGGCTGCCCAATGGATGACCTGGGAGGGTTGAACATGTCTACACAGATCCCCGTCAGTCACATGGCTTTTGTGCGGGCCCGCGCCGGAAGCTCCAAATTATTGGGCGCGCGACTGAGCAAACTCATCGCGCCTTCGCGCCAAGCCCCCGGCTGTGTGCACTTTGCCTTGCAACAATCGCAATGCGATGCCGATCTGTGGCTGATGTCCGGACTCTGGGTCGATCAGCAGGCGATGGATGCGTACTTCGATTCCCCGGCCATGGGGATCTTCGCCGAGCTGGTGCAGGACCTGGTGGTCAGCAGCCTGGATTTTCATACGTTCAGGGAAGTGTCCGCCGTCCAGGCGACTTTGGCGACGGTACACAAACTGGCCGGATGAAGGTTTAATGACCGCCCATCTCATCGCCAGGATGCGCAATATGGCACGTAAAGTCTTTGGACCCTTTGAAGCTGTTTCCGCCGTCATGCCCCGGGAGGGTGGCGGCTATTATGCGGCCATCGCCACTAAAGCCATCGGTGGCTCGGGTGCGCCGCGTTTCAACAAGCTACTTGAGAAGCAGCATTTCGAGACGGCTGCCAAGGCCGATGAAGCTGCCGCTGTGCAGTTGACCCGTCTGAAGGGCGTCAATGAAGAGGGTGGGTTGCTCTGGTAACCCTAATCAGCCATAGAGCTTTTCTGTGGCGAGGGGATAAATCCCCTCGCCACAGGGGTTGTGTACCTTTATTGCGGGCGATGCATCCTGAACAGCGCCTCAGCCCCCAACTGGAAGTAATCCGCCGGCCCGCCACCGCGCAAGATCGGTTCGGCGGCGGCCGTGTCGTAGACGCCGTCCTTCAATAGCCACTTGGCAATATGCACCGCAACCACTTCGCCAAGGATCAGCCAGCTCGGCACCAAGCTCTTGTCCGCTCGCTGCAACTGAATGATCTGGGTGACCTTGCATTCGAAGGACACCGGACTTTCCGCCACCCGCGGCACCTGGATCACCCGTGACGTCGCTGGTGTCAGCCCCGCCAATTCGAATTCATCGACCTCGGGCGCGACCATCGCGCAGCTCTGGTTCATTCGCTCGGCCAACGGGCGTGTGGCCAGGTTCCAGGCGAACTCGCCGGTCTGTTCGATGTTGTTCAGGCTGTCTTTGCGCCCGACGCTGGAAAAACCAATGATCGGCGGTACGTAATTGAACGCGTTGAAGAAACTGTAGGGCGCCAGATTCAGGCGACCTTCGGCGTCCTGGGAAGAGATCCAGCCGATAGGGCGTGGGCCGACGATGGCGTTGAACGGATCGTGGGGCAGGCCATGGCCGTTGGCGGGTTCGTAATAGTGGATATCGTCGGGCATGGAAGTGCTCAAATCCTGGGGGATGGGTGGGATTCGAGAATAGTGCCGGGCCGTGTCGTTTTTGTCAGTACCGCAGGGGCTTGGCAGGAATTCTTTTACATCAGGATGGCGCTTGCCAGGGCTTGAATGACTAAGCCCGGCCGAAGCCGGGCTGTAAGGACGCCTTTGGAGAATCAGCTGATGGAGGCACCATTGGTACGGTCGAAGCCATCTTCAGCGACGGTAGCGCCATTGGTACGGTCGAAGCCATCTTCAGCGACGGTAGCGCCGTTGGTACGGTCATAACCATCTGCAGCAACGGTGGCGGCACCGGTGCGCTCGTAACCATCGGCGGCGATAGCCGAACCGGTACGCTCGAAACCGTCGGCGGCGAAGGTGTTGGCAGCCAGTACGGACAGGGTCAAGGCAAGGATCAGTTTGGTTTTCATGGTCGTAACTCCGAATCGTTGAGGGGGCGTGTCTTGCATGGGTTTAATTCTACTCATGCAAACTTGATTAAAAAGCGCAAAATAATGCTAAAAAGAATCGATTAATTCGATATTAAGGTCGAGACGCATCAGGCGTTACTCGCCACTGCGAAGATCGCGAACGTATCGATTCAAGTGAGATGAGGATGCCAAGCCAACATTAATCGGCGATTAATTCGAGCTCAGACGGATGTGACAGATTTTTCATGTATTGCCGACCTGTTTTTCACCGGCAGAACGCCAGCCTTTCTCCAAGCCCTGTACCCAAGGGCGGTCGCCTCACATTGGAGCTTTGCCTGAGATGAATAAACTGCCTCAAATCACCCTGGCCTTCTGGGTCATGAAAATCTGCGCGACGACCCTGGGCGAAACCGCAGGGGACTTGCTGTCGATGACCCTCGATGTTGGTTATGCCCTCAGCTCGCTGATCCTGATCAGCGTGTTCGTCCTGACCCTGGTCACGCAGTTGATGGCCAAGACCTACAAGCCGCTGCTGTACTGGATTGTGATTCTGTCCACCAGCACCGCCGGCACCACCATGTCCGACTTCATGGATCGCACCCTGGAACTGGGCTACGCCACCGGGTCGATGATCCTGATTGCGATTCTGTTGGCGATCTTCGCGGCCTGGCGCCTGAGCGGCGATTCGCTCAATGTCACCAAGGTGCAGACCTTCCGTGGCGAGATGTTCTATTGGATGGCGATCCTGTTTTCCAACACCCTGGGCACGGCGCTTGGCGACTACCTAGCGGATGATTCGGGTCTTGGGTTTGGCGGCGGTGCATTGCTGATCGGCTCGACCATTGCCCTGGTCGTGCTGCTCAAGTACCTCACCAACATCTCGACAGTGGTGTTGTTCTGGATCGCGTTCGTGCTGACCCGTCCGTTGGGAGCAACGCTGGGTGACCTGATGACCAAATCCCATGAACAGGGCGGTCTGGACTTCGGCACCATCGGTTCGTCGGCGGTGCTGGCGGGGATACTGGTGGTGATGATCGCTGGAGCGGCGTATGCGCAGAATCGTTATGGCGACCGGGAGCGTGCGGCGGAGTTGAGCTAAGACCGAGTCGTTCCCTTCGCGAGCAAGCCCGCTCCCACAGGTTCAGCGTAAATCCTGTGGGAGCGGGCTTGCTCGCGAAAGGGCCATGACAGTCACCCAAGCAGTGACTGTCGGAGCACCATCAGTCCGTCACGATCCGCGAATGCTTGCGGGTGTCTTTCATGGTGATGTACACCAGCAACGACACCGCGATGCACGCCGTCACGTACCAGTAATAGCCCGTCTCCATGCCGATGCTCTTGAACCACAGGGCAATGTACTCAGCCGTGCCGCCGAAGATCGATACGGTCAGCGCATATGGCAGACCGACACCCAAGGCGCGGATTTCAGTGGGAAACAACTCGGCTTTCACCACCGCGTTGATCGAGGTATAGCCGCTGACGATGATCAGCGCGGCCATGATCAGGAAAAACGCCCCCCACCAGGTCTGGATGGTGTGCAGGGTGGTGAGGATCGGCACGGTGCACAGCGTCCCCAGGATGCCGAAGGCAATCAGGATCGGCCGGCGCCCGATCTTGTCCGACAGCCCGCCGATCACCGGTTGCAGGCACATGAACAGGAACAGCGTGGCGGCGGAAATCGTGGTGGAGTCGGAAATGTTCATGCCGACGGTGTTCACCAGATATTTCTGCATGTAGGTGGTGTAGGTGTAGAACGCCAGGGTGCCACCCATGGTCAGGCCGACCACGGTCATCAATTCCTTCGGATGGCGCAGCAAGGTGCGCATGGCGCTTTCCTTGGCTTTTTCCTTCTTGGTGAATGACTCGGTTTCTTCCATGCCACGCCGCAGGTACAGCGCCACGATCGCACACAAGGCCCCGATGGCGAACGGAATGCGCCAGCCCCAGGCGTATAGCTGGTCACTGGTGAGGAACTGCTGCAATACGATCAGCACGCCAAGGGCGATGAGCTGGCCGGAGATCAGGGTCACGTACTGGAAGCTGGAGAAGAAGCCGCGACGCTCCTTGGTCGCCATTTCGCTCAGGTAGGTCGCCGATGTGCCGTACTCGCCGCCCACCGACAGGCCTTGGAGCAAGCGGGCGAAGACCAACAGGATCGGTGCGCCGACGCCGATGGCTTCATAACCGGGGCTCAGGGCGATGATCAGCGAGCCGAAGCACATCAGGTAGACCGAGGCCATCAGCGCCCGCTTGCGACCGGCGCGGTCGGCGTAGAGGCCCATCAACCATCCGCCGATGGGACGCATCAGGAAGCCCACGGCGAAAATCGCGGCGGTATTGAGCAACTGGGCGGTGGTGTCACCCTTGGGGAAGAAGACTTTGGCGAAGTACAACGAGAAAGCGGCGTAGACGTACCAGTCATACCACTCGACCATGTTGCCGACCGAACCGCTGAAGATCGATTTGATCCGGCTGGCGGTGGTTCTTTCGCGGGCGGGCACGGCAGCCGACCCGAGGGGCAGGGCGTTGGAGTTATCCATTGAAGGATCCTTCGTTTAATTGTTTTTGTGGAGCGCGTAGGAACGCAGCCTGACAGGGCTATAGCAGGAGCTGTGCCAGTTGGTTGAGGGCCGGTTTAGAGGGGGTGGTTGGTTTGGATGAGCGGAAAATTGCTTGTTTAAAGTTTTGGGTGGGCGGAAATCCGCTTATTCCTTGGAGCTATCGCGAGCAGGCTCGCTCCCACAGGAGATGTGTGCAGACCCACAATTTTTGCAGACACCCCAAAACACTGTGGGAGCGAGCCTGCTCGCGATGGCGTTAGTCCAGGCGCCGCAACCCCCCGGGCTAGACAAACATCTCCCGACTCAACCCATGCCGCTGCATCTTTTCGTTGAAGGTGCGGCGGGGCAGTTGCAGTTCTTCGAGCACGGCTTTCACATCGCCTTTGTGGCGGGTCAGGGCGGCGCGCAGGCATTGGGCTTCGAAGGCTTCCTGCTGGGCAGCGAGGGACTGGCCGGGGGCCGTCTCCTGGGCATGATAATGATCCAGCCCCAGCAACTGGCGTTCGGCGACGTTCGCCAGTTCGCGCACGTTGCCCGGCCAGTCGTGGCTCAGCAGATGGCTCAATTGCGGGCCGCTCAACGGTGCGGCTGGGCGACCCAGGCGTTCGGCGGCGCTGTGGGTGAAGTGCTCGAACAGCAAGGGGATGTCCTCGCGCCGTTCACGCAACGGCGGCAGGCGCAGTTCAGCGATGTTCAGGCGATACGCCAGATCTTCGCGAAAACGCCCGGCCCGGGCTTCGTCCAGCAGGTCGGGTTTGGTGGCGGCGATGATGCGCAGGTCCACGGCGATGCTCTGGTTGGAGCCCAGGCGTTCAAGTTTCTGTTCCTGCAAGACCCGCAGCAGCTTGACCTGCTGGGCCAGGGGCATGCTCTCGATTTCATCGAGAAACAGCGTTCCGCCATGGGCATACTCGAGCTTGCCGATGCGCTTGCCCTGGGCGCCGGTGAAGGCCCCGCTTTCGTGGCCGAACAGTTCCGCCTCGAACAGTGGTTCGGGAATGGCCGCGCAGTTCAATGCCACGAAGGGTTTGTTCGCCCGAGGGCCGAAGTCATGCAGGCAACGAGCGACGAGCTCTTTGCCACTGCCGGTTTCGCCGCGGATCAATACATTGACCGGCAGGGCCGCCAGGTCCAATACCTGGCGTCGCAGGTTTTGCAGCGCCCGGGAGACCCCCAACAGCGTCCCGTCGAGTCGGGCCTTGGCGTCGGCCTGCTCATGCAGCCGGCGGTTTTCCAGCACCAGGGAGCGCTTGTCCAGGGCTCGGCGCAGGCTACCCAGCAGGGCTTCAGGGCTGAAGGGTTTCTCCAGAAAGTCGTAGGCCCCATAGCGCATGGCTTCCACGGCCATCGGTACGTCGCCGTGCCCGGTCAGCAGGATCACCGGCAGATCCGCATCGCGCCTGCGTACTTCGGCCAGCAGCTCCAGGCCGCTGAGCCCGGGCATGCGCACGTCGCTCAGGATCACCCCCGGAAAATGCGCCGGCAACGCGGCCAGGCACTCTTCGGCGCGGCTGAACAATTGCACCTGGAAACCCGACAGGCTCAGCCACTGTTCGACGGCGCTGCGGATAGTGCTTTCGTCATCGACGATCATGACAGAGTCAAGCATGCGACCGGGTCTCCTGATCGATGGGCAATACCACGCAGAATACGGCGCCACCTTCATGATTGTCTGCCGTCAGCCGCCCGCCAGACTCATGGATGATGGCAAACGATACCGCCAGCCCCAGGCCCAGGCCGTCGCCCACCGCCTTGGTAGTAAAGAACGGATCGAAGACCTGGGCCAGGTGTTCCTCGGCGATCCCGGTGCCGCTGTCACTGACCGTCAGGCGCCACAGTTGCTCGTCGGCTTCCAGGCGCACTTCCAGGCGTTTCAAGGGTTGGTCGGCCATGGCGTCGAGGGCGTTGCGCAGCAGATTGATCAGCACCTGTTCGAAGCGGATCGCATCGCCACGCACCCACGCCGGACGCGTCAGGTGCAGCACGGTGCTGACCTGCTCGTCGCGCAGGCGAGCGTCCAGCAGTTGCAGGGCCTGATCCACCACCGCCGCCAGGTCCAGTCGTTCGCGCAGGCCGCTGGGGCTATTGCGGGCAAAGGTTTTCAGGTGGCCGGTGAGGGCGGCCATGCGGGTCAGCATGTCGTCCACCGGTTTGAGCGCCTTGTAGGCATCGTCGACCCGGCCGTGATCCAGTAGCAGGCGCAGCGTCGCCAATTGCATCCGCTGGGCCGTCAGCGGCTGGTTGATTTCATGGGCCAGGGCCGCCGACATCTGCCCCAATGCCGCCAATTTGGCCGATTGCACCAAGCCTTCCTGGGCGGTACGCAACTCCCGGGTCCGCTCTTCCACCAGGCGTTCGAGCTCTGCGCGGCTGCGCTGACGCAGCTTCGCCAGGCGCCAGCGTTGGTTGAGGAACAACAGGAGAAACACCAGCGCCAACCACGATCCGGCGGCGGCGAGCCCGGCGTTGCGACGGTCTTCGAAAGCGATCTGCGGGCGCCGCAGCAAATGCAGGGTCCAACCTTCGGCTGTCAGCGGCAGGGATTCCCACAGGTAGTCCGCCGTGCCGTCGGGAGAATCGACCCGGGCCAGATGACTGTTATCGTCAAAGCGCCGCAGCGCCTCGTAGCTCAATGGTTGCAGCGGTTGCTTGTCGTATTGGCGGGTGGCCTTGAGTTCGGCGCGGTCGCTGTCGCTCAGAGGCTGCAGATGGCGATAGCGCCAGCCCGGCCGGTTGGCGATGAACACGATGCCCCGGGCGTCGCTGACCAACAGGGTGTCGCTGCCCTGGCGCCATTCACGTTCAAGCTCTGGAAATTCCAGCTTCACTACCATTGCCCCGAGGAATTCGCCGTTATCACCGGTCACCGCGCTGGAGAGGAAATAACCCGGAATGCCGCTGGTCACACCCACCGCGTAGAAACGCCCGGTGCCCTGGGTGCGGGTCTGGAGGAAATAGGGCCGGAAGCCATAGTTGTGGCCGACGTAACTGCTGGGCAGGCGCCAGTTGCTGGCCGCCACGGCCAGGCCGGTACGGTCGAGCAATTCCAGAGTCGAGGACTGCGCGGTGTCGTTGATTTTCTCCAGTTTGCGATTCAGCGTGTCCTGTTGCGCCGCGCTGATCGGTCCCGCCAGGGCCGCACGCAACTCCGGGTCCAGCGCTAATACGGCGGGCAGGGCGCGGTAGCGGTCGATCAGGGTATGCAGGGAATTGGCGTACAACGCCAGTTGCTGGTTCGCACGGCTGGCGTCCTCTTCCAGCGCCTGGTGTTCGGCGTGGTGTATGGCCAGGGCGGCGGCGCCAACGGCACCGGCGAGAATCAGCACAATGGCAAGGGACAGGCGCAAGGGGCGAGGCATTGCGAGCATGTGAGCGCTTCAAGGGCCGACGGGACTGGCACCATAGCATGCCGCCCGTGTGTCGTAATGCACCTCGTACCGGGCTATCGCAGCGCTGCTTGTGTCTGCCTCAGTCGGCCGATCGTCGCCTCCATTTCCCTGCGCAGGCCTCGACGTGTGATGCCGTTGGAGGGGCCGAACATCTTGCTCAATGGCCGGTAGGTATCGATCGCTTCAACCCCCGCTTCGTCAAACAAGGTATCGACATAGTCCATCTGCACGTTCAATACGCTGATCATGTCGGTAATGTGCGTCTCTGCCCGGGCCAGTTTTTCTTCGGAAAGGCTTTGGCCCGCCGCGCCGATTTCATGAATGATTTCAAGGGTGCCCGTAACGGCGTTGACCACCGCGCCGACTTCGTTGGCGGCAATGTTTCCGGTGGCTTTCAACGCTGCCTTGGTACCGATGACCGTCGCTTCCTTACCCAACTTCAAGACGTTTTTCTGGCTCGGGGCATACATGGCTTCGACCAGGTGCCGGGCTTTTATCTGCGCGTAGGACGACAAGTCCATGGTTCTGTATTCGCCCCTCCTCACGATTCGATCAGGATCCAGCTTGCGCGATTTGAAATTCACCGCCGCGCTCAGGCTCAGCCTTTCCAGGGCGTAGTCCAGGCCAACGCTCACGGCTTTGCTGGTCACGAACCCCAACGCGGCACCCATGACGATGCCCGGGGGACCCGCGGCACTGCCCAACGCGGCGCTGCCGATCCCCACCGCCACGCCCATGCCATAGCTGACGACCTGGGCACCCACATGAGCGCCGATACGTACCGCGGCGGATTGGGCGTGGTCCGCCGCCGAGCGGTGGTTGGCCAATTGAGATTGCGCTTCGCTGGCCCTGCGTGAGGTCAGTTTCATGATGTAAATGAATTTTTCGACCTCCCTGTTCAGCCGGGATAGGGTCTTCCAGCGCTGCAATTGCGTAGCGGCCAGGGCTTTCCTGGCAGCCCGTTGTGCCGGTGTTTCCAGCATCAGTCCGCTGAAATCGGTGAAGATGATCGGGTTGTTGCCGACGAACCCATAGAGGTTCAGGCCATCCAGGTCTCCCGCCGGATCTGAGCTGACCCAGCGCTGCAACCACGGTGCGTAGTAGCGTACGCCGTAGTAATACAGCCCGCTGGCGTCCAGCTCCTGACCTGAATAGCGGAGCGTTTTGTAACCGGCTTCCACCTCGGAGCGGGCGGCATGCCAGGCCGTGCCACCGAAAGGATAATAGTGCTCCTGGCTGATCAGTGCGGCGTTACGGTCCAGTTCCAGGGCGCTGGAACCCAGGTGGTCATCCAGGCTGTAGCGCAGTTGATCGGCTTCGATAGCGCTGGGTTGGCCGCTTTCCCAGTGCAGGCAACGGACCTGGCCGTGGGTCAGCAGACAGGTGATCACGTGCAGCTCTTCGCCGTTGTGGGCGAGACGGATTTCAAGGCCTGGCAGGTAGCGTGTCTCATGGCGGATGCCCGCGCGGGTCTGGGTTTTGCTGACCCGTTCACCCTGACTGTAGAGGTAGGTTTCGTCATCGTCCGGCAGACCGTTGTCGCGTTTGAGCAGCGTGACTTTACTGAGCTGGTCGCGAGCGTCCCACACCAGCGGCTGTGCACCTCGTTGCAAATGCAACTGGTTGCCGTGGGCGTCGAACAGTGCGTCGAAAACCGGCTCGGGGTCGCCTTCGGCCCAGCGCACGCCGCGGTTGCTGTAGGGATCGATCCGGAGCGTCTGGGTGTGATTGTTGCCTGTACGCACATGACGCAGGCGGGTCAGATTGTTGCCGGTGTCGTAGTCATAACATTGGGTGTAGTTGAAACGGCGACCGGGATCGATGGGAACGAGCGGCGGTGGCAGCCCGGGCTGCAGGTGCGGTAGGTCTCCCTCCAGGCCACTGGCGCTGGTCAAGCGGTAAAGCGAGTCGTAGGTGAAATCGCGATGCCCATCCACGCGCTGGTTGGCACAGTACACCGTGGCGACGCTGTGGTCTTCGATGCGCAGCACGTTGCCCACGGGGTCGTAGGCATAGGCGAGGTTCTGGCACAAAGCTTCATCGGGTTTCCCGGTCTTCAAGGTGCTCAGCAGGTCGTCGGCCGGGTCGTAGGTCCAGCGAGAGGTCACCCCGTTGGCTGTGTCTTGCCGCTCGATCTGGCCGGCGGCGTTGTAGTGAGCGTCCAGCAGAATCGGTTGCGCGTGAGCATGTCCTTTGAGTTGCAAATCCACCCGCTTGAGCTGTCCGCAGATGTCCAGTTGCAGAGACTGTCGGTGGCCGCCGGCGTCAGCGCGGCCTATGGGGGTGCCAAGGGCGTCGTAGGTCAGTTCGGTGGTGTAGGCCGTGGTGTCGGCAAAGCGACGTACCTGGCGCAAGGATTCGCCCGACAGACCATAGCTGTCCAGGTGCACTACACCCGATGGGTCGATCTGCTCAATTAATTCTCCGCGCCGGTTATGAGTGGCGTCGGCCGTGGCGTCGGCGTAAATGAAGGTGTCGGTTTCGGATTCTTCCTGGCTGTCTTTCTCAAGGCGCAGCGGACGCAATCGAGGGTCATAAGTGATGCGCCAATGATGGCCCCGCTCGTTCCACAATTGCCGGATTTCACCCGCCAGGCCCGGTAATACCAGGCGCCACCCGGCATCGACGCTATCGGAGCGTAATGAGCTGCCCGTAAGGGTATACAGGCTGGCCTGGTTGGCTTTGGGCGCTTGACCGAAAAGCCGTGGGTCCCATTGTTCCAGCAGGTGGCCGGCGACGTTGTAGCGCTGGCGGGATATCAATGCGGTGGCGGGGGATGCGACTTGGCTGCGCAAATAGACATTCTGTCGCGTCGGCAAGCCGCGAGTGTCGATGGCGATGACGTTGGGAGTACGGTAGTGGACGGAACTCATCGGTCGACGGCCTCCAAGGGGACGTCGCTTCGATCCAAGCCATCAGGGGCAAGCCGATCCATCGCGTCATCCTCTTGCGGCCCTGGTGCGGGAGCGCTTCAACAGGAATTGATTATCCGTGGTACTCATCTCTTTGTACCAAGTCATGCCTGTTTGTGCCCGTTCGATGTAGTCGAGCGTGAGCTGGGTCTTTCTCTGCAAGACCGAATGGTGGATCGGTGTCAGGGTTTGCCGGGGGGTCATGTGGTTGACGTTGGGCAACAAGTCGCCTGGGTAAATGACCGATTGACCCAGGGCCTTGAAAGTGGCGTCCGTTGCACTCCAACGCTCTTGCACGGTGCTTTTCCATTCGGCGAGCATGGCTTCGATCTTCTGGATCTTGACGGGGGTCAGCCCCATCTTGATGTCCTCGGCTTCCTGGGCCCGAACGCCCAGTTTCAGCAAGTTGAGGCCGGGTACCACCGTGCCTACGACGCGATTCAGGAAAAAATTCGAGAACTCCTGGACCGAGGCGCCCAGGGAGTCGTCCCGAGCGAGCCCTAACCGGCTATCGATCGCCTTGATCGACATGGCCGATGTCTGCGGAATGAGCGGCCGCAGCAGGCGGGCCGTCGGGAGGCTGATGTCGGCTGTCACGTCCGCGATGTCGGCGCCTATGTTCCCACCGGTGAGGCCACTCATATAAGGGACCTCATTGAGCAATGGAACCATGGAACCGAGCCCCTCCGCCCCCACGTAGCCACCCGAAAAACCGACCACGGCGCCGAGGGTTTCACCTGCCAGGTTTTTCAGCATTTCCTTGGCGATGTTGGTCTTGTTGATGATGTTGTCGATCTGCGCCAGCGCCGTTGCGGCTTCTTTCCCGAGTTCTGAAATGAAATCCGAATAGTTCAGGACCTGCCACTCGATTCGGTTCGTTCCGCTGTCCACATAGCACAATGGGTTATTGCCCAGGAACGCATACAGGTTCAACCCATCCACATCCCCCGCTGGATCGGCGGCGATCCAGCGCTGCAGCCATGGTGCGTAGTAGCGTTCGTTGTAGGCATACACACCGCTGACGTCCATTTCCCGACCCGAATAGCGCCGGGTCTTGTACCCGACTTCCAGGGTCGAGCGTGCGCTCATCCAGGCCGTCGCCCCGAACGGATAATAGCCTTCGTGGCTGATCAACCGGGCCTGCTGATCAAGCTCCATCAGGCTCGAGCCCAGATGATCCTGCAGACTGTAGCGCAACTGATCGTCGGGAATTCCGGCCGGTTTGCCGGTGATCCAGTGCAGGCAACGTACGCTGACGGGCCCGGCGGCGATCTGGATGACGTGCAACGCCTCGCCTGAGTCGCGTGTGCGGATTTCCAGGCCAGGCAGATAGTGCACCGCATGGAAATGACGGGTGGCGCCGGCGTAGGCGTCGTGGCGTTTATAGACCCGCAGGCCCTGGCTGTAGTGGTAATGCTCTTCGTCGTTGGGGGCGGCGTCACGCTTGACCAGTGTCACGGTCGCCAACTGATCACGGGCGTTCCATTCCAGGTCCTGGCCGGGTTGCAGTGCCAGGAGGTTGCCGTGACGGTCGTACAGCGCATCGAACGATGGTGCGGGATCACCCGGCTCCCAGCGCGTGCCCCGGTTGCTGTGCGGGTCGATGAACATCTGGCGGGTGTGGCTGGCACCGTCGCGCGCGTGGTGGAGTTTGACCAGATTGCCGCCGTGATCATATTCGTAGGTTTGCACGTAGTTGCGCCGGTCATTGGGATCGGTCGGCTGCGGGAGGCCAGGATTGTCCGAGGGCGGGCGATCGTCGTATCCGCTGGCGCTGCGCAGGCGATACAACGAGTCATAGCTGAACACGCGGTGGCCATCGACCCGCTGGTTGGCGAAATGACTGGGCGTGAAAGCCTGATCAAGGATACGGGTGATGTTACCCACCGGGTCATACGCATATTCGAAATCCTGCAGAGCTGTCTGGTTGCTCAGCGTCCATTGACGCTGCAAGCGCGCATCGGCCGGATCGTAGCGCCAGTGGCTGACCGTGCCATTGCCGATCCGTTGTTCGATGATTTGCCCACCGGCGTTGTAGCAGGCACTTTCCAGGATCGGTAGCCATTCGGTCTGCCCCATGAGCTGCAATTGGGCCTGTGCAAGCTGTCCGGCCAGGTCGTAGCGCCAGCGTTTGCGATGCAAGCCGGCGTCGGTCTGTTCCAGGACGGCGCCTAGCGGATCGTAGAGGTAGAGGCTGGTAAAGGCTTTGTCATCCTCGAATGTGCGTGTTTCGCGCAGCGGTCGGCCGAGCAGGCCGTAGCTGTCCAGGCGCAGGCTGCCCGAGGGGTCGGTTTGTTCGAACAAATGTCCGCGCAGGTTGTGACCGGCATCCGCGGTACTGTCGGCATAGGTGAAGGTATCCACATTGGCTTGGCCGTTCTCCTCCAGAGCCACCGGGCGCAGTTGCTCATCGTGCCTCGTGCGCCAGTGGCTGCCGCGCTCGTCCCAGCGTTGTCGGATTTCACTCGCCAGGCCCGGTAGAACCAGGCGCCAGCCTGCATCGACGCTGTCGGTGCGCAAAAGATGCCCGCTCATACCATAGCGGGTGGCCTGGTTGGGTTTGGGCGCGCTATCGAACAGACGCGCGTCCCATTGCTCGATGAGTCGGCCGGCGGCATCGTGGCGGCGTCGGGAGATCAGCGCCCTGGCCGGAGTCGCGACCTGGTCGCGCAAATAAACGATCTGCCGAGCCGGCAGGCCACGACTCTCGACGACGGTCAGATCCGGCGTACGCACATGTACCGTGCTCATGGCGTGGGCCTGCCTGTACACATTTCAGTCCCCTGGATCCGTATCGTTGTAATCGAAGTCGCACTGGTACCAAGGGTGATAGACGTGCCAGGCTTCGTGCCCCTTGGCATTGATGACCTTGACCAGGCGTCCCGCCGGATCATAGAACTGCTGGTCGTGATAACCATGCACGCGCAGCGAAGCGTCGTTGATGTAGCGCCAGGCATCGGCGAAATAGGGGCGGTAGACCCGGGTGACCAATCCCTTGTTGTCGTACTCGACCCTTTCGCTCACCCGCCAGCGCCGTTCGGCCAGGTGCTGGAGCGGCTGCCCGTTCTGCAACACCAGCGAACCGTCTTCGGCCACGGCATAGGCTTGCCCGGCTTCCACCTGCTGTTTGCTTTGCAGGGCACGGCCGAATCCGTCGACGGCATTGACGGTGATGCGGATCTGTTGCAACGGATCGTCCGGGTAACGATCGGCGTTCAGCGCGACACTGTGGATCGGTTCCCGGGTCACGCCCTGTATCAGCACCCACAGGAGTTCCTGAGCAGCACTGCGTTCGCTCAGTCGCGCCAGGCGCGTGCGCGCCGAGGCGCGGATGTGGCCGTCGGGCAGCAGATAGCGCTCGCTGATCCACTCCTCGCGCTGTGCGGGGAGTACCAGGGCGAGATCGAGCGTTCCCATCCAACTGAGTGAGTCGGTGCGCACGGCACTGGCGATCCGGCCCAGGGTATCTTGTGGATAATCGATGGCATGGCCCGGCGACAGGTCCGCGGGCGGCTGGTAAGTGGCGATGTCGTCGAAGCCTGCCGGAGCGCCGCCCTCGGTGCCATGGAAGGTCACGCCCAGCGGAGTGCCCGCCGGGCCATAGAATGCCTGCTGGATATTGTCATTGGCATCGACGATCTTGCGCGGCAGTAACGCGTGGTAATCGTACTCGACCTGGGTCGTGCAGCCGTCCGGCAAGGTCACGGCAGTGGTCATCAAGTGATAAGGGTCGTGTTCGACAGTGGTCACCCCGTGGCTTTGGGTTTCCTGCAGGGTTGTCAGTTGGAAAAAGCCTTCGAGGGGTTCGTAGGTCGCAAACCCGACTTTCCTGGACCAGAGATTTTCGCGCTCGTCCTCGTCCGGGTCGTCCGGCAGAAACAGTTTCATGGGCTCGAAGCCTATGGTTTCCAACTGCTCGCGGATGTCGAAGGGGGGAGGCAGATCATCATAGGCTTGCAACGCATGCTTATCGAACTCGGCCACTTCCAGTGGGCCACGCAGTGCCGGGAAGGCTATGTCGTCGTGCTCGTCCAGCAGATAGTTCTGTTCCTGAAGCGCGATCAATTGCCGGGCGGCGTCCCATGATGGGGAGTCCTGATGTTCGAGGAAGCTTTCATAGCTGACCTGCCGGGGGGAGAGCCCCAACGGCAGGTCACCTTTTGGACGTTGCAACCCGTTGGCCCTGGAGCGCCATGGCAGGTTCAGTCGCTGCCGTTGCCTGTCGTCATCGATCAGGTGCAGGTGCTCGGCGCGCTTCTCGACGATGTGGAACACCTGTTGCTGGTCGTCATGGGCGTCGCGCCACCAGCCGTTTTCGTCGTCATCGTCGAAGGGCGGTGGGTCGAGTGGGGTGAGGCGCCTGGCGTAGTGGACGGCGAAACCGTGGATAAGCTGGCCGAACAGGTTCCACTTCAGGTTGAGGCCATGCTGGACCTGCGGATCGTCGATAAACCCGTCGTATTGATAAGTGATCGTCTCCAGTTCCAGCACCAGCAGGCTCTTGTGGTGGATGTGGGGATGGCGCAGCAGGTAGCGCTGTTGGGTCACGGTGTAAGGTCCGGCCGTGCTGGTCGGTTCGGCGGGATGGGTTTCGCTGCGCAACATATGGCCGCCCAAGGCATAAGCCATCTCCCGCGCGGTGTCCGGATCGGGGCTGATGATCTCGTTGGCCTCGTCGCTTTCATGGAAGCGGGTCAGCAGCGTCGGGCCCAGCGGCACCGCATCGGTGTCGCCTGCGAAACAGTCCTTGAGGGGTTGATCCACGGTACGGCCGGTGTGGAACCAGGTCTTGACCAGTACCGGCGCGGTGAAACCGGTTGGTGTCTCGCCTTCGGGCGCTTCGCTGTCGACCTGGTACAACCGGCCGAAGCCCCGGAACTCCCGGTGATGGCTGTCATAGTCGCCTTCGAAGTAGGTGAAGCGTTGGGTCAGGCAGTTGCCGGTGATTTCGTCCAATTGTCGTTGCCACGCCACCAACGGCAGGGCCTGGGGCAGGTAACAGGTCAGTGGTTCCCGGCTGGCCACGCGTTGCTGTTTTTCATCCAGCCAGTACTGCGCACTGCTGCGATAGCTCAGGGAGCTGCTGCAGCCCATGTTGTTGTTCATGGCATTGAGCAGATAGGGGCGGGCCGCGACGAAGTCATAGCGCCAATGGCCGGGTTTCATGTCAGGCGTCATGTGCGGCTTGCTCAGGATCAGACTGGCACATCCCAGGCCCTGCAGATCGGCCAGGGTAACCTGGCACAGATTGTCGTACCGCACACCTTCGGGCCATGGTACTCGCACGGGTGTCTGTTCAAGTCCATTGCCGCCACGGTTGAGGTAGATCTCGAAGCATTCGCTCTGCAGGTAGATCAGCGCCGGCGCCCCGGACCCGTCCAGGTCAGCGATGCGGACCCGTTCGGCATCGAACTGGCTGTAGCTGAAGGGCAGGGCACTCATGACAAAGCCTGCGCCGAAGCGCCCACGGCCCAGGCTCGGCCAGCACTTGATCTCGTTGCAGCGGATGCGGCACAGCTCGGTACCGTCGCTGCCCAGCAAATTGCCGAACATCACCAGCTCGTTATGCGAGTCACTGAACAAGGGCAGGGCGCTGTCCGGTTCGTGGGGCACATCCACCCCAGGGGCAAACCCTGCTTCGCGGCGGTTGGCATACAACCGCACGCTCTTGGGGCCGATCATGGCCAGGGAGCGCAAACCGTCACCGTTCAGGTCCCCCAGTTGCGCGGACGGATGCAGTAACTCCGTCGGAAAACGCTTGAAGTCCGTGAAGGTGGACCAGCTGCGGTCCGGGTTGAGGGTGTAGAACCCGCTCATGCCGGGCTGGACGATGAGCCAATTGAGGCGCCCCCTGCCCGTCAGGTCGGTCAGCACCTGCAACACCGTCGGGTTGTCGGCGGCGATCGGTACGTTATCCAGGCGTGACCACGGACCGTAGGCAATTTTGTCGTCGGCCTCGCCGCGTTCCGGTTCGCGGTAATACCAGCCATGGGTGTAGCGGCACAGGAAACCCGGAACGCCCTCGCCGTACAAGTCGACGCAGTGGTAGTGCCTGCCGTCTTCCATCGCGGGCATCGTCTGCAGTTCAAAGAACGGCTCTGGTGTCAGATTGAGCTCGAAATCGTTGTAGTGCAGTTCGACGGGAGGACGGTAATCGACCCGGCCCTCGGCGTCCCAGTCTTGATAATGAGCTGCGGTCAGCAGGTTGTAGCCCAGTGTGGTGGCGCTGTATTCCAGCAACAGCCGCGCGACCAGCGCAGGTTCGGTGCCTGCTTCGGCGGGGAAGTGATGGAACATCAGGACCTGTTGGCACAGGCGCCGTGTGCCGACTTCGAAACCGTACCGGTAGGTATGGATCGGGTCGCTGCGCAGTTGCCACGGTGCTTCTTCCGGGACGTGCCAAGCCGGTTTCTGCGCAAGGTCGAGGGTGCGTTGGCCATAGTCGAACAGCAGATGGAAATGCCAGTGCCTGCTGGCCGGATCGATCTCTTCGAAGCAGTAGAAGTCGTCACTGGCCGTGGCGTTGCCGTAGCACACCCGCCGCAGGTAGCGCTGGGCGCGATAATCATGGGGCCCGTCGAATGGACCGGGGTCGGCTTCGTATTCATAAAAGATGTGCTCGCCGGACGGGCCGAGTTCTTCAAGCAGCAACCATTCGGCGATGCGGATCGGCGCTTGCGGATCGGTGTGGGGCGCGGTGATGCGCGACGCTTCGCTGTTGCCGTAGCAATACAAATGACCATTGCTGCCCTGGACCCGCCAGAACGGCGCCTGGCCATCGTCGGGACTCCAGAGTTCATACACATCGAATGCACTTTCGATCCTGGGGTAATAGCGCACCACCGAACAGGCCCGGCTGCCGGGCCCGGCCAGGGTGCGAATGACCGGCATGCCTTCGTTGAACTCAGGCCAGCGCTCGACCCCGTCGGCATCGATCATCACGTCGTCATCGGCATAGTGCGGGACGCCTTCGCTGGTACGGCGGGCGATGCTGGCGAGGGACAGCTGCATGCCGATGCCGAAGGTGCCGTTGCCACTCTGGCTGTTGTAGTGCAACGCCAGCGCCGGTGTCAGGTGGCGGGCGCCGGAAAGAGGCAAGGGTAATTCGAAAGAGGCCGCCCCTCGTGTGCCGACTGGGCCGATCCGGCTACCCATCGTGGCAATGGATGCGCTGTTGGCGATGGTGGGGGTCACAATCTGAAGAGGCGTTTGTTCTGCCATCGAGGAAATCTTCTTGTTAGGCAATATCAGGGGATACCCGGCTGAACATGAGGATGCCAAGAGATGAACGATGGGTAACCTGTCAGATCCGACAGGTGTGCGAGCAGGCCGATAAGTGGTAGGCGTTCCAGCGCGCAACAAAAAAGGCCAGTGGGCTTGTCGCCCACCGGCCTTTTAACGGTGCGAAGGTGCCGGTTACTGCACTTCTACCGCCAGGCTGTCACTGATCTTCTTCTGCCAGATGGCTGGGCCGGTGATATGCACCGACTCGCCCTTGCTGTCGACCGCAACGGTCACCGGCATGTCCTTGACCTCGAACTCGTAGATCGCTTCCATGCCCAGCTCGGCGAATGCCAGGACCTTGGACTTGCGGATCGCCTGAGCCACCAGGTACGCGGCGCCGCCAACGGCCATCAGGTAGACGGCCTTGTTGTCCTTGATCGCTTCGATAGCCGTCGGGCCACGCTCGGATTTGCCGATCATGCCCAGCAGGCCGGTCTGTTCGAGGATCTGGCGGGTGAATTTATCCATCCGCGTGGCGGTGGTCGGACCGGCCGGGCCAACCACTTCGTCGCCTACCGGGTCGACCGGGCCGACGTAATAGATGAAGCGTCCCTTGAGGTCCACCGGCAGGGTTTCACCCTTGTTCAGCATCTCGACCATGCGCTTGTGCGCCGCGTCGCGACCGGTGAGCATCTTGCCGTTGAGCAGCACGGTTTCGCCCGGTTTCCAGCTCTGCACTTCTTCCGGGGTCAGGGTGTCGAGGTTCACGCGACGAGCCGACGGGCCGGCTTCCCAGACGATTTCCGGGTAGGCGTCCAGCGGTGGCGCTTGCAGCTCGGCAGGGCCCGAACCGTCCAGCACGAAATGGGCGTGACGGGTGGCGGCGCAGTTGGGGATCATGCACACCGGCAGGGAGGCGGCGTGGGTCGGGTAATCCATGATCTTCACGTCGAGCACCGTGGTCAGGCCACCCAGGCCCTGGGCACCGATGCCCAGCTGGTTGACCTTCTCGAACAGCTCCAGGCGCATTTCTTCGATGCGGTTCTGCGGACCGCGGGCCTTGAGCTCATGAATGTCGATGGATTCCATCAACACTTCTTTGGCCATGACCGCGGCCTTCTCGGCGGTGCCGCCGATGCCGATGCCGAGCATGCCCGGAGGGCACCAGCCGGCACCCATGGTCGGAACGGTCTTGAGCACCCAGTCGACGATGGAGTCGGACGGGTTGAGCATGGCCATTTTCGACTTGTTCTCGGAGCCGCCGCCCTTGGCCGCCACGTCCACTTCCACGGTGTTGCCCGGGACGATGGAGTAGTGGATGACCGCCGGGGTGTTGTCCTTGGTGTTTTTGCGCGCACCCGCCGGGTCGGCCAGGATGGAGGCGCGCAGGACGTTTTCCGGCAGGTTGTAGGCGCGACGCACGCCCTCGTTGATCATGTCGTCCAGGCTCATGGTCGCGCCGTCCCAGCGCACGTCCATGCCCACCCGTACGAACACGGTCACGATGCCGGTATCCTGGCAGATCGGCCGATGGCCGGTGGCGCACATGCGCGAGTTGATCAGGATCTGCGCCATGGAGTCACGGGCCGCCGGCGATTCTTCGCGCAGGTAGGCTTCGTGCATCGCCTGGATGAAGTCCACGGGGTGGTAATAGGAAATGAACTGCAGGGCGTCGGCAACGCTCTGAATCAGGTCGTCTTGCTTGATCACGGTCATGAGTCGCGCTCCTCTCTAAAACGGGAACATTCTATAAGGCAGCTTCAAGCCGCAAGCTTCGAGCAGCAAGCTGAAGCAGTATGCGTACTGCTCTGAGCTTGTCGCTTGGAGCTTGCGGCTTGCAGCTGACCTTCAGGTCAAGGCACGCCGGGCATGCTGGCGCGACGCTAAAAAGGCGCGGCAGTATATCGCAGGCGGACACCCTGTGGGAGCGAGCTGCCCTGTGGCGAGGGGATTAATCTGTGCTGAGGGATTTATCTGTGGCGAGGGGATGAATCCCCTCGCCACAGATAAATCCCTCAGCCCAAGTGGGGGGCGTCGAGCAAGAAACCCCTGCGTCAATCCGGGCCATTGCTTTGACGCCATTTTTCTGCTCCAGAATTGAATGGTCATTTGTCCTACACGCCACTAAAGTGGCGTCTGGCCTGTAGCGTAGGACGCCTCCTGTCAGTTTCCTTTCCCATGGTGAGTCAACGATTGACCCATAACGCCATTCAACGTCTCCTGCTCAAACGCTTCGCTCTGGCGGCCGCGACTTACGCGCTGGCGCTGGTGTTGCTGTGGCTGGCATTTTTCAGTGGGCATTACCTCGATTCGTTACGCGGCGTCATCATTGGCAGCGCTTTGGTGGTGCTGTGCCAGGGGGCGCTGTTCGCAGTGTTCATCAGCGGTCGCAACCTGCGGTTCGCCGACCCCAGCCTCACGGAAGTGCAAGTCCTGATCGGCCTGGGCTGGCAGACCTGGATGATGGGGCACCTGGACCAGGCCCGGGGCCTGTTCCTGGTCTTCTATGTATTGATCCTGCTATTCGGGCTGTTTCACCTGTCCCGCCATGCCTTTGTGCGTTGTGCGATGCTGGTGTTCTTCAGTTTCACCGGCCTCACCTTGTGGGACGCCTGGTTCTTCCGGCTCTCTGACCCCACGCTGGCCGGCTTGCAGGTGTGTGTGCTGTTTATCGTGCTGGTATGGCTGGTGCTGTACGCCCGCTATGTCCAGACGTCGCGCCAGCGCATGCGTCAGCGGCGCTTTGCCTTGCAGGCGCACCAGGACACCCTGCGCGGCATGATGCGCCAGCTCGAAGACCTGGTGGCCACCGATGAACTGACCGGCCTGTTCAATCGCCGGCATTTCCTGCGCCTGGCGTCCCGTGAACTCAATACGCTCAAGCCTGACATGGCCCATGGCCTGGCCTTGATCGATCTTGACCATTTCAAGCGCATCAACGACTTGCACGGCCACGCCGCCGGCGATCAGGTGCTCCAGGCTTTCGCCAGCGTTGCCACATCCTGCCTGCGCGAAGGCGACGTGCTGGCGCGCTATGGCGGCGAAGAGTTCGTCATGCTCCTGCCCGCCTGTGACCCCGCGCGCCTGACCGCTTGTTGCGAGCGGCTGCGCCTGGCGTTTGCCGGCGTCGAGTTGACCGGTCTACGGGTGGGGCCTCTCAGCCTGTCGGCGGGCATGACACTGTTGGAAATGGACGATGACCTGGACAGCGCATTGCAACGTGCCGACCAGGCCTTGTACCGTGCCAAGCGAGACGGCCGGAACCGATGTGCCGCCGCCTGGGAGAGTGTCGATGCCTGAGCTGACGGTCGCCGGCCGGCAATGGACCGTCGCGCCCGGCAGTAACCTGTTGGACGCGTTGAATCAGTCCGGGGTGCCGGTGCCCTACAGTTGCCGCGCCGGCAGTTGCCATGCCTGCCTGGTGCAATGCACCGGCGGTGATGTGCGCGACGCTCGGCCCGATGCCCTGAGCCCGGCACAGCGCGATCAGGGCTGGCGGTTGGCCTGCCAATGCCAGGTGGTCGAGGATGTGCAGGTCCACACGTTCGACCCGCAACGCGACGGCCAGGCGGCCCAGGTAGTGGCGGCGGATTGGTTGGGCCCCGACGTGCTGCGTTTGCGCGTCACTCCTGAACGGGCGCTGCGTTACCAGGCCGGGCAACACCTGGTGCTGTGGCTCGGCGATGTCGCCCGGCCTTATTCCCTCGCAAGCCTGCCGGAGGAAGACCGTTTCCTGGAGTTTCACCTCGACTGCCGCCAGCCCGGACAATTTGTCGACAGGGCTCGCTCCCTGAACGTGGGGGAGCCCATCCGCCTGGGCGAACTGCGCGGCGGTGCGCTGCATTACGATCCCGCCTGGCACGACAAGCCACTGTGGCTGCTGGCTGGCGGTACCGGATTGGGGCCGTTGTTCGGCATCCTGCGCGAGGCTCTGCGCCAGCAGCATCGAGGGCCGATTCATCTTGTGCATGTCGCTCATGACACGGCGGGACATTATCTGGACAAGCCCTTGGCAGCGCTGGCGGCCAAGCACCAGAACCTCACCGTCGAGTTGCTGACCTCGGCCGAAGCGCCATCGGCGCTGGCGAAACTGCGGCTAACGTCCCGGCAGACCCTGGCCCTGGCCTGCGGCCATCCCGAGCGGGTCGAGGCTTTTGCCAAGCGCTTGTACCTGGCGGGGTTGCCGCGTAACCAACTGTTGGCGGATGTGTTTCTTAGCCGGGGTTGAGTTTTTGTGGTGGCTGTTAGGGCCTCATCGCGAGCAGGCTCGCTCCCACAATGGTCCGCTGTGAACAGAAAACTTGTGTCCACTGAAGGCCCCTGTGTGCGAGCCTGCTCGCGATGAGGTCCGAACAGCCATCCCACCCCTGAAGACAGAAATAAAAAAGCCCCACCATCCACATGGCAGGGCTTTCTTATTTCAGCAACCGGGTACTCAGACCATCGGGTCGCCGACGTGCAGGATTTTCATCCCGTTGGTACCGCCGATGGTGTGGTAGCTGTCGCCCTTGGTCAGGATGACCCAGTCGCCGGTCTGCACCACGCCGCGCTTGACCAACTCATCGACCGCCGCCTGGCTGACTTCGCCCGGTTGCAGGGCGGCCGGGTCGAACGGCACGGTGTAGACGCCACGGAACATGGCGGCACGGGCCTGGGTTTCGCGGTGCGGGGAGAACGCGTAGATCGGCACCGAAGAACGGATGCGCGACATGATCAGCGGCGTATAGCCACTTTCGGTCAGGGCGATGATCGCCTTCACGCCCGGGAAGTGGTTGGCGGTGTACATCGTCGCCAGGGCAATGCTCTCGTCGCAGCGTTCGAAAGTCTTGCCGATGCGATGGCTGGAGGTCTTGCCGGTAGGGTGTTTTTCGGCACCCACACAGATGCGTGCCATGGCCTGCACCGCTTCGAGCGGGTATTGGCCGGCGGCGCTTTCGGCCGAGAGCATCACGGCGTCGGTGTAGTCGAGCACGGCGTTGGCTACGTCGGACACTTCGGCGCGGGTCGGCATCGGGTTCTGGATCATCGACTCCATCATCTGGGTCGCCACGATCACCGCTTTATTGTGACGGCGTGCGTGCAGGATGATCTTCTTCTGGATGCCCACCAGCTCGGCATCGCCGATTTCCACGCCGAGGTCGCCACGGGCCACCATCACGGCATCGGACGCCTTGATCAGGCCGTCGAGGGTTTCGTCGTCGGCCACGGCTTCGGCGCGTTCGATCTTCGCCACCAGCCAGGCGGTACCGCCGGCTTCGTCGCGCAGCTGACGGGCGTATTCCATGTCGGCGGCGTCGCGGGGAAAGGACACAGCCAGGTAGTCGACTTCCATTTCCGCGGCCAGCTTGATATCGGCCTTGTCCTTGTCGGTCAGGGCCGGTGCCGTCAGGCCGCCGCCGCGGCGGTTGATGCCTTTATGGTCCGACAGCGGGCCGCCAATGGTCACGGTGCAGACCAGTTCGGTGGCAGTGGCGGTGTCGACACGCATGACCACGCGACCGTCGTCGAGCAGCAGCTCGTCGCCCACGCCGCAATCCTTGACCAGGTCCGGGTAGTCGATGCCGACCACCTGCTGGTTGCCTTCGGTCAGCGGATGGCTGGTGGAGAAGGTGAAGGTGTCACCGATCTTCAGCTCGATGCGCTTGTTGGCGAATTTGGCGATACGGATCTTGGGGCCTTGCAGGTCGCCCAGCAGGGCAACGAAGCGGCCGTGCTTGGCGGCGAGGTCGCGCACCAGCTTGGCACGAGCCTTGTGCTCGTCGGGGGTACCGTGGGAAAAGTTCAGGCGGGCAACGTCCAGGCCAGCCAGAATCAGCTGTTCGAGAACTTCCGGCGAATGACTGGCCGGGCCAAGGGTAGCGACGATTTTGGTGCGACGGACGGACATGCAAGACTCCTCAGGTTCAAGCGCCAGCGAAGGCTACTATGGTCTTTGGGTGTAGTCATTGTTCATGTGCACTACTTATTCGTTTCTTTTTCGAAATGAACATTCCCGAAGATTTTTGCGCCTCCCAGGTGTTCACATTTCCCCCCTGTGGACACAATACCCCTCGCCACAAAGGTAGTTTCTGGTTCTGTTCAGGGCTGAAGATTTCCCCACCCAGGCCGATACAGCGCTCAAGACAGGAGAACCTTCCCATGCGATTCGTGCTTTTTATTGCCCTGGCCCTGAGCATCACGGGCTGCACCCGGTGGTCGATGAACCACCACATGAACCTGGCCTACAAGGCCTATGACCGTGGCAATTGCGACCAGGTAATGCTCGAACTGTCCCAGGTCGACCGCGCCAGCCGTGCCCGCCGTTATATGCAGCCGGAAGTCTCGATGCTGCGCGGCCAGTGCCTGGAGCGGCAGAAGCTGTTCATCGATGCGGCACAGACCTACCAGTTCATCATCACGCAATACCCCACCAGCGAATACGCCTTCCGCGCCCGCGCCCGGCTCGAGACCCTCGAAAGCCTGGGGCACTACCCGACCCGCAGTGCCTCGGCGATCCGTCCGACGGCATTCTGATCGCCGCCCGCAGCGAAGCCGCATCTGGGAATGTTTCCCAGCCGAGGAGCGGCATCGCTGCGGACTGGCTTCTGTCCAAGCTTGAGCTATATTTGTACAACTCGTGGCTAGAGCATGCTCTCTAACCGCGAGGCAACACCTGTGACCGGCAGGAACAGGCTCAAGGCGCTTGCAAGCGTCTGGCACCGGGATCGGGGAGAGCGGGCTGGCTTGGGCTCGTTCCGAAGCATTGGGAAGGTCCCTGTTTGGGGCTGAGAAAAAGCGATACAAGACATGTACAAAAAGCGTCGGATTGAACGGCAGGATCTGCCGTGCTTCTTGAAAGTGTTCAACGGCGTCAACGACAGGCTTATTGGTTATCTGGGAAACCTTTCTGAACATGGCCTGATGCTGATCAGTACGTTGCCATTGATGGTCGGTGCAGACTTTGAACTGCACCTGAAAATCCCCGCCGATGAAGGGTCGCAGAGGAATATCAAGCTGAAGGCCACTTGCCTGTGGTGCCATGAAGACGTGACGCCACAGCATTTCGACGCCGGCTTCAGCCTCCATGGGGCGCCGCCGGAGTACGGACAACTGGTCAGCGCGCTGCAGCAGTATTTCAGCTTTCATTCATTACCGGCTTCGGCTTGATGCCATCCCCGACTTTTTACAGATGTACTTCAAGCCCGGGCTGAGTTAGACAAAGCACCGCAAATCACTTGTGGGAGCGGGCTTGCTCGCGAATGCGTTCTGTCTGTCACCTGTTAAGTGACTGACCCACCGCTTTCGCGAGCAAGCCCGCTCCCACAGGTCCTTCATGAACCCTGGTCTTCAGCGCTGAATCTTCTCTTCGCTATCCAGCAACCGCTCCAGTAACAACACCCCCATCTCGCCCATCTGGTGAATCGCCAGGGCCAGGTTGCGCGGGGCTCCTTCCAGATCTTCGGATAAATCCAGAATCAGCGTGCTCACCGAGCAGAAGGTTTCGTAGGTGTGCGCGAGCATGCCTTCAGGGTCGGCGTCGGGGGCGACGATGAAGTAATCCAGGTGTTTGGCGGTTTTCGGGTCGGGCTGGCCGTTGTCGGGCTTGAGGTAGTAGTCCAAGGCTCTCTGGGCGGCCTGGTCGAGTTTGGCGGGGTCGAGGGTGTCGTGGGGGGAGAGTGGGTCGGTGTGCGGGGGATTGGGTGTTGGTTTGATCATAATCGTTTTTCCATGATTGGGGCTGCCACCCCTGTTCGCGACTAAACGAGGGGGTGGCGGCTGGACGCAGGTTAGTCGACCGGTGGAAAAACGAAGCCCGGCGCGCCCGAGGGCGCCCTGCGAACAGCCACCATCAAGTGCGGGGATAGGGGAACCCGACTGGATGACGCTTGTGCACATCGTTCTACACCACCGGGCGACTAAACCCGATCACTGACTATCAGCGACGCGAATCAAGTTACGGGGCAAGGCCAAGGCACACAAGCCGGCGGATTCTGGCGGATCTGTAGTCCGTTGCGCAAGGCGTTGTAGTCAACCGGATATCTTCCCTCCAGGCTTGCCGCTTGTCGGGACTGTCAGAACTAACAGGTGCTGGCATGAACGGGCTTGTCATCTACTGGCTCTGGAGCCCTTGTAATAGCCGAGAGAGCAGTCATGGACAGTGATGACGGTATTGAAGAAAGTGAGTCTTCAGAAACGCCCCAAGATATAAATACCGACGTCGGTGAGACTCGCGCAATAAGAACCCTGAGGGCGAGTAGCGGTGCGGCATATTGGGCCGAACTGGAACTTAATTACATATGGTCCGGGAATGGTAAAACCTTCACTGTAGAAACCATGCGATTCAGGGCTGCGGACAATGGTCGGACTTCAGGAAATATTAAGCTAGGGCTGGTTTCAGCAGGTGACACCGGTTGGGATGAGTTAGAGACAAGGGCGACCCAAGACGGACAATGGCATACCTTTGTGAAGAGTCGTTTCGTCGCTGGGAATGTTGATCATGCGATCATACATTTCAATTTCATCTATGACAGAGCGGGGACGGGCGACAAGAATATGACCACTCAAGAAAGGGTGGAGTACGTTATTCCCAAGCCCTCTATTAATCCGATCAGAAACGTTAACGTCCGAAGGTTTTATGTGAGGGGAGCGGGAGGTATATTCAACGGGGGATCGGTGTTTGTTCGAACCAGTATCAGCGATAGGGATGTCCTTGCAGTCATCACGTCGGTTAGCGGAGCATGGGAAGCCATTGTCGAACTCTCGGCAGATGGGCGGCATATGACGCTGGATGCTTATCAGAAAATGGCCGGAAGTTTAAAACAGTCTGACTACGCAGCCGGTCATCATATTTTTCTGGCCTATATCACTGCTCCTGCTGCTAATGCTGTTCTGGGCATCGGTGATAAGTTTAAGGGGTTTGCTGCCCCCGGCAGTAAAGTAAAAGTGGTGAGGAGCGACAATCAAAACGTTCAATTGGCAGCCGAAACGACTGTAACAACGAACGACAGTTGGGAATCTGCTCTCAATGTTGCGCTACCCGGCGGCCCTGTCGCGGTGGTAGCAATCTTCGAGTTGGAAGGTTTTCCCACCGTTGTTTCCCAACCCGTTACCTATAACGTACTAGGCGTTCCGGCCATCACAGGTCCTTCCGCTAATAGTATTCAGGCGCAAACCTTTACCCTCAGCGGCACCAGCGCCATGAAAGGTGCAACCGTGAAGGTTTATCGCGACCTGACAAACACCAGTGTGGGTCACTCGGTGGTCACCCAGGACAATGGTACCTGGAGTACAGAGGTGACCGTGCCGGCGGGACCGGTGTCGTTGGCTGCCATGCAAACATTGAGCGGGAAAGACTCGGGTCGTAGTTCTCCTCGGGCATTCAAGATAAAGCCCCCGAAACCAACGAATATCCAAATCACTTACCCCAGCCCCGGCACGGTGCGATTCTCAGGCACTGGTTACCCCGGCGCCACGGTGGATGTGCATATTGCTCACAATAATACCCCCCAGGCTAGCGGTGAGGTGCGTGATGGCAGGTGGGTGGTGGATTGGTCCGATCAGCCTCCGGCCCGGCACGAGATAAATATCCGGCAGAAACTGGCCGACGGTTCAAACTGGATTGACTCCGACTGGAGCGACCGGCTCACGGTCTCGATCCCCGTGCCGGTCCCTACGCTGACGATTCAGGTCGGCACGGACCGCAAACCGGTGTTCTCCGGTAGCGGCCACAGTTGGGAAGGCCAGCCTGCCGCGCAGGTCGAGGTGCGGCGTGAAGGCGAACAGTCGTCCGCCGCGCCCATTGTCGCTGTCCGCGCTGATAACGGTTGGACCACTACCGCCACCCAAGCCTGGGACCCGGGCACTTACCGTGTGCAAGCGTGGCAGTTATTCAATGAACTTTCGTCTGAGCCGAGCACCACGCAGTCCTTTACCATCCCGGCCCCACTGCCCACCGTGGAGGTGCGCCAGGACGGCTTGACGCCGCATTTTTCGGGCATTTGCTTGAATGGCGCCCAAGTGAAACTCGGGTTCGATGGGGAGCAGGGCACGCCCCATGACGCCATCGTGAACGGTACCACCTGGACGTTCACCCGGACGGAATCGTTCATGCCCGGCACTTATACCGCCCGCGTGACGCAGACGCTCGGCGGCCAGACCTCGGCTGAGGCAACTCTGGCGTTCGAGATTGTCATCTTGCAGCCGGTCATCACCGCGCCCATCGATGTCGAGGTCGACCACAACCCCACCATCAGGGGGAGCGGTGGTATGGCGGGGGCGATGATGCAGGTATTCAACGCGGTGACGGAAAACTTCTTGAGTGAGGCCTCCGTGACCGAGGACGGATGGTCGGTCCCCCTTGAAAACCTGCCATTTGGCTCATACAGCGTCTATGCGGTGCAAACCTATAACGGGTTGCCCTCCGAGAAAAGCCAGCCGGTGTCCTTCACGGTCATCCTGTTTCCCCCCACCATCGACCATCCCCAGCCAGGCGACAAGCTGGCCCGCAATGCGGTCATCGACGGCTATGCCCGCAAGGCGTTGGAGTTCGATACGGCGCAGGTCGAGTTGTGGCTGGGCGGTGAATTCCTGGACAGGGTGAAAGCCAGGGGCGTCGACGGCTACTGGATCTACGAGCACGCCTTGCCCGTGGGGGACTACGTGCTGCGTGCCAAACAGTTGTTTGCCGATAAGGAATCCGTGCTCAGCCCCGATCATGCTTTCACCGTCATTCCGGCCCTGCCGATCATCGAGTCGCCCATCGTGCAGCAGCACACCGGGTCGAGGGTGACGCTCTCCGGGTTCGGGTACGCCGGCGATTGGGTCGAAGTGGCCTGGAGCGATGCGCCCGACACACTGTTGGGTCGGGCCCAGGTGCAAGCGAACCGGACCTGGTCGCTGCCGTTGTCCCTCGACCGGCCGGCGGGTCCGCAGCATTGGGTGGTGCAGCAGGAAAGCGAGGGTTATCGCTCGGGCTGGAGCGAGCCCCATGAAGTGCTGCAGCTGTCCAGTGCGCCGACGTTTACCGCGCCTGAAGCCGGACATTGGTTTGCGGACACGGTGCTTTTCGCAGGCGCAGGCGAGACCGGCAAACGTATTGAGTTATCGCAGTGGTTCGATTCCCGGCGGCTGGTTTCCCAAGGCGATTCGGTGGCGGACGGTACCTGGACCGCCTCGCCCGATGCGCCCTTGTTGCCGGACGCCCATTGGGTGAAGGCTCGGCAAGACGATTCAGACTGGGGCGATAGCCCTCGTTTTGAAGTGGCTCCGGTGAGTAGTGAGCCATGAGTTCAGACGATGATGTCTTTGCGAGCGATGAGCCTGGCGAAAGCACTGAAGAGGCGCTAGGAATCCAAATCATTTCTCCGTCGGGTTATGTCCCTGAGCGAAGCTTCCTTGTTTCCGGGGTTGGTGCCCGGCCCAATTCTCAGCCGATTGAATTGTTTGATTCAAGTAACAACCAGCGAGTGGGTTATGGCTACGACATCAACCCTGACGGCAGTTGGAGCGTGCAAGGCGCTATACCAAACGGGTCGGAGACTCTGACGTATTACGCCCATCAGACAACGGTAGGGCCTTCGAGGCCAAAAACAGTCAGCACACGTGCAACGACATTAGTAAGACCCCTATCGAACGCCTTATTGAGCTCGAATCAGGTTGTTTTCGGCGGGGAATGCTTTGCGGGTAACCCGGGGATGCTTATCAGGGTGCTCGAAGAGTCCACGGAAATGGCTTCGGTCACCGTTGTAGAGCCAGCGACAACATGGGAAGCCAGGCCCACTGTTTTTTTGTCGAGTAGAACTTATACCGTGAGGGCTGAATATTCAGTCCAGACCAGCCCCGTTTTGAGTTACACCCCTTATGTCTCTTTCAGAGTAGTTGGGCTACTGCTCATCAACCCCACCTCAAGCGATCAAGAGATGCGCTTCACGTTAGCTGGAAGCAACGGCGTGGCAGGTGCCAAAGTTGAAGTGAAAGTGGACTTTGCAGAGATTACGGTCGGCGAAGGCTCCGTAGCTACCAACGGATCCTGGACCGCTGAGGTACAGGTTCCGGCGGGCCCCATTTCCTTGGTGGCCGAACAGATTTATCAAAACGTCCGTTCACAACGTAGTAGCCCTGCCAGTTTCAAGATAAAGCCGCCGAAACCAACGAATATCCAAATCACTTACCCCAGCCCTGGCACGGTGCGATTCTCAGGCACTGGTTACCCCGGCGCCACGGTGGATGTTCATATTGCTAACAATAATACCCCCCAGGCTAGCGGTGAGGTGCGTGATGGCGGGTGGGTGGTGGATTGGTCCGATCAGCCTCCGGCCCGGCACGAGATGAATATCCGGCAGAAACTGGCCGACGGTTCAAGCTGGATTTACTCCGACTGGAGCGACCGGCTCACGGTCTCGATCCCTGTCCCAGTACCCACGCTGACGAGTCAGGTTGGCACGGACCGCAAACCAGTGTTTTCCGGTACCGGCCATCGTTGGGAAGGCCAGCCCGCGGCGCAGATCGAGGTGCGGCGTGAAGGCGAACAGTCGTCCGCCGCGCCCATTGTCGCTGTCCGCGCTGATAACGGTTGGACCACTACCGCCACCCAAGCCTGGGATCCGGGTATCTACCGTGTGCAAGCGTGGCAATTGTTCAAGGAGCTTTCGTCTGCACCGAGCACCACGCGGTCCTTCACCATCCCGGCCCCACTGCCCACCGTGGAGGTGCGCCAGGACGGCTTGACGCCGCATTTTTCGGGCACCTGCTTGAATGGCGCCCAAGTGAAACTCGGGTTCGATGGGGAGCAAGGCACGCCCCATGACGCCATCGTGAGCGGTACTACCTGGACGTTCACCCGGACCGAGCCTTTTACCCCCGGTCCGCATGGCGTCAGCGTGACACAGGCCCTCGGTGGCCAGACTTCCAATGCAGCGACCCTGGCGTTCGATGTAGTCGGATCAAGGCCTATCATCACCGCGCCCATCGATGTCGAGGTCGATCACAACCCCGTCGTCACAGGGACGGGAGGTATCCCAGGCGCGAGAATACAAGTGTTCGAGGCGGTGACCGACAGCTTATTGGGCGAGGCATCCGTCACTCAGAACGAATGGTCGGTGCGCCTCGAGGATCTTGCGCTCAGGACATATTGCATATATGCCGTCCAGATCCATGGCGAGCCGCCTTTTGAACCAAGCGATCCGGTGTCCTTCACAGTCATCCTGTTTCCCCCCACCATCGACCATCCTCAGCCAGGCGACAAGCTGGCCCGCAATGCGGTCATCGATGGCTATGCCCGCAAGGCATTGGATTGGGATACCGCGCAGGTCGAGTTGTGGCTGGACGGGGAATTCCTGGACAGGGTGAAAGCCAGGGGCGTCGACGGCTACTGGATCTACGAGCACGCCTTGCCCGTGGGGGACTACGTGCTGCGTGCCAAACAGTTGTTTGCCGATAAGGAATCCGTGCTCAGCCCCGATCATGCTTTCACCGTCATTCCGGCCCTGCCGATCATCGAGTCGCCCATCGTGCAGCAGCACACCGGGTCGAGGGTGACGCTCTCCGGGTTCGGGTACGCCGGCGATTGGGTCGAAGTGGCCTGGAGCGATGCGCCCGACACACTGTTGGGCCGGGCCCAGGTGCAAGGGAACCGGACCTGGTCGCTGCCGTTGTCCCTCGACCGGCCGGCGGGTCCGCAGCATTGGGTGGTGCAGCAGGAAAGCGAGGGTTATCGCTCGGGCTGGAGCGAGCCCCATGAGGTGTTACAGCTGTCCAGTGCGCCGACGTTTACCGCGCCTGAAGCCGGACATTGGTTTGCGGACATGGTGCTTTTCGCAGGTACGGGCGAGACCGGCAAACGTATTGAGTTGTCGCAGTGGTTCGATTCCCGGCGGCTTGTTTCCCAAGGCGATTCGGTAACGGACGGTACCTGGAGCGCCTCGCCCGATGCCCCTTTACAGCCGGGCGCTCATTGGGTGAAGGCCCGGCAAAACGATTCGGATTGGGGCGACAGCCTGCGTTTTGAAGTGGCCCGTACTGGCGACAGCGGCGACTGACCTGGCCAGTGTGGGAGCGAGCCTGCTCGCGATAACGGTGGGTCAGGCACCGTCGATGCTGCTGAGCCACCGCCATCGCGAGCAGGCTCGCTCCCACAGGTTTGCTCCACGACCCTTCTCTCTGCGTCAGCTCTGCCGCTCATCGGGACTGTCAGAACTAGCAGGTGTTTAAGCAGGCCGCCGTGTCATTTACTGGGGCCCCAGAGCTGCTGGAAAAGGCCGGCAGCCCACTACTCATCCTGACCCAGTTACCTCTGTGGGAGCGCAGCTTGCTGGCAATAGCGATCTCAAGCACGCCATCGCCAGCAAGCTGTGTCCCAGCGTCTCAACCGTTGAAGCGGAGCACTACGATGAATGAATCTCCGGCTCAAATCGCCAGTCGTTTTTGCGAGCAACTCTTGGCTGGACGACAGGCTGATCGCCTGTCCGATCTTGAGCAGTATTTCGCAGCCGGTGGCTCGGTCTGTGCACTGGCACGCAAAGGGGTTGTCGGGCTGGTGAACGAATACGGGCTGGAACACGATGATGCCGAGGCACTCGCGCTGCGTCTCAACGGCCTGGCGACGTGGGTGTTGCGCCGCTTTATCGAAAGCCAACTGACCAGCCCTGAGCCGCCACCTGCGCATATGCGTCAGGGATTGTTGTCGTTGATCGCCGACGGACCTACCTACGGCAAGCTGTTTCAACCTGACTTTGCCAAGAAATGTCCGGTTGATGCAATCGAAGCCATTCATTCGCCGGTGGCCTATGCAGTGTGGCTCAAGCACTGGTCGGAACAACGGTTGAGGCCTTCCGATCCAGACCAGGCCTACGCGCTCAGGACCCGGCGGGTCGACCTGAACACACTGCGTATCGATCCGGTGGCGGTGCATGGCGTGGTGTCTTCGGTCGAGGTGGTCAGCGCTGTGCTGGAAAAGTCCATCGAGGACTCCTTGGGTGAAATCGAAAACCTGGACCGTTTGCTGAGCGAGTGGCGCTATCCCAATGGCCTGCCGTATCACCATCCTTGGACCACATTGGATGAGTTGACCCGGGACCTGGGTCAGTCCGTGGGCGCGGTGGTGGAGTTGTGCGATCCCGACTCACCCTATTTCCTGCACGCATTGCCTTGGTCGGAAACCGCCGATCATGCGCTTACCCAGGCGTCTCGACTGAGCCCGAGCCAGCGGTTGATCATGACCGAAGATGCGCATTTTCCAGAGACTGATGAGGACGCGGAAGACGCCTATTTCCAGGATAACTTCGGGCTGAAGAAGGGGTCGGTTGAAAAGTACAACCTGAACCAGACCGTTTTTTTCAACCAGCGCACCAAACTGACTCAACTCGGCTTGGAAGCCTTGCTGTCGGTCGAACTGTTCGCCCCCAGCGTGTCCGAGCATGTGTTGGTCACCGACGTAGCGATCACCCCCGGGCATGCAGGCTCGGTGTTCGTCAACAATGGGGTGGCTGAAGCCTCTATGGGAATCGAGTACAGGGGCTCTGAACTCACTAACAGAATCACCCAGCTTTTTCTCGACAATGATGTTTACAGGTTCGACAAGATCGATCGCCTCAATCGCAAGATCCGCCTGGACAATGGCTTGCAACTGCCCAGCCATGAAACAGACGCATTGTTGAGTGCCATCATCGGTGCCGAATCCGCTCGGGCCGAGCTTGCAGAAGGCGCATTGGATGAGAATGCCCCCAATTACTGGATGACCGACAATACCCTTCGGGCACTGGGTCTGTTTCAGATGCTCAGGGAGAACTACCAATGTTCGGCTGAAGAGTTTGCGGCTTTCGTGGGCGACCTTTCGATTTTTGGTCGTGGCGCCGAGCGCTCGCAGTTCGACCGGGTGTTCAACCAGGACACCCTGTCGACCCCGCCTCTGGTGCTGGATGACAGCGAGTTTGCACTGGTACCGGTTTCTGAAGGGGAAGCACTGACGGTCGTACAGATTTGCGGTGGCCTGCATATCGACCTGGCCACGTATTTCACCCTGGCGCCGTTGATTGCCGACGCCCATGGCCTGACAAAGCTCAAACGCAGCCTGCCGGTGATTTCAAGTTTCTACCGCATGGCCAGGTTGCCACAGATTCTGGGCGTGGCACCGAACCTGGCGGTGACGATACTGGACCTGTTGAGCGCCGATACCTGGCGTGGTGTGTTGGCCGGGCAACCGCACATCAACCCGGAAAGAATGTCGACACCGGATGTGCTGTCGGAAATCCGTCGCCTGGAGGGCTGGGCGCGCTGGTGTGCCGACAGTGGCCTGAGCGTGGCCTGGACGGTGGAACATGTCAAACCCATTGCCGCGCCGCCTCAGCCTTCCGAGACGCAGATTCAACTCCTTGCCCAGATCCGCGGACAGCTCGCACCGGCCTTGTTCACCGAGGCGGCGCTGAGCATGGCGGGCGTATCGGCTTTGTCGAACAACCGGCAATGGACCAACCAACTGCTTGAGCTGGCGGATCATGATGGGTTGGTTATCCACCGGGACGAGTCCGCTGAGCAACCTTATGAACCCTATGCCCGTGAGGTCGTTGAGCTCGTCGTGCGGCGGGTGCTCGATCGAGAGGAGCCCGAGACCGTTGAAAAAATCCTCGGGGTATTGTTGGGCAGTCGCGCCAGCCAGCACAGCGTGGTGCAAGAGAGCCTGGCCGTGTTCGGGCAGTTGTCTTCCGCCCTGGTATTGCCGGTGCTGAGCTGGTCGGGTGGCACGGTGCATGACGTGCTTGTGCAGGTGTTGGGACGGACCACAGCGACCAATGTATCGGGCCGGGGGCCGCGTGACGAGCCGCCGGGCGATCCGTTCCTGGGCATGCTGGAGGGTTTTACCCGGCGCAGCGAGGTGGTCAAAGAACTCAGGCTGAGTGCCGAATTCCTTGCCCTTTACCTGAGCATCGGCGATGGCGTGAATGGTCTCCCTGCCGCGCAGCCTTTCACGCCGAGCGCGTTGTATTACCTGACGGTTTATAACCGTGCCGTGGTGCTCAGCCAGGCACCCGAAGCACAGTTGCTCGCTTACTTGCGGTTGGTCAACGGGCTGCCCGGGGACTTGTCTGGCGGTGGGCTGCGCCTGGTACAGGAGCAAGCCGCCAGACTGCTGGCCGAGCTCTTTGATTGCAGTGCCGAAGAGGTGCGCGCCTGCGCCAACCACGTCAATGCCGGGCCGGGCTACATCCGCACGCTTGCACACCTGGACCTGTTCACACGTCTGCGCGGGTTCTCGTTGTCGAGCAAGCTGGATGCGAAGACCACACTGAAAATTGGCTTATTGGACGAGCAAAGCTCATTCAGTCAATACGAAGAAGTGGCCCATCAAGTCGCAGCCCTGCTGACGGACCCGAACCGGGCATCGCCCCTGCTGGGTATCCAGTCCACGGCGGACCAGGTAGCGGTCGAATGCAGCGTCGACGTTGATGAGTTGGTCGCCAACAGCAATGACACGGCGCTACTGACTGTCACGGTCACTCGGGCCCAGGCCCCCCAGGGCAACGTCAATATTTACTGGGCATCGAAGCTGTGCACCTTTGACCGACCCGTCTCCACCACCGATGGCGAGGGCGTCGCCACGGTCACCGTGCGAGCCGGCACCACCATGGGCCGTGACGTGATCAGTTATCGGCTGGACGCCCGCGAGCCACAACCGGCGGTGACGCTCACACTGGGTAATGATCCCACGACATTTGCGTTCTATCGACTGGATGCCGAGATCTACGTCAGAAAAGCAAAAGTCGACAGCGACGTCACCCTGCGGGTGGTATTGCTCGACCGGTATGGCAACCCGGCGCTGTATGAACCGGTGACTTGGATATTGGGGGCACCGTTTGTCGATATCGCGACATCAACCAATGCCAGCGGTGTGACGGAGGCGACGTTCACCAGCGATGTAGGTCTGGAAATCACCCCAATCGTAAAGGTCACCAGCTCTTCAAGCCAGTTGACTTTTCCATCCATCGAATTCATCGAGTGAAAACGCCTTTGATCGAGCGCCGCGGCAGTTGGCCGGAGGGTGCCCAGGCCCAGCAGACAGGAGACGGTTATGGCCACGCAAAACATCACCCGGACGACAGCCCTGCGCCGCGATGCGTTGATCGAGCGTGCCCTGGGGATCAAGGAAATCGAAGATCGGGAGCAGAACCTGGGATTTCCACCGATCAAGACCGCCGATGACCTGCTGGAATGGCTGCGTACCGACCCCCTGGATAACCATCAGGTCAAGACCTCCTGGGTCGCCGAGGCGGTCAGTTGCTTTCAGCAATACATACACGCCGTTTATCAAAAGCTTGAACCGGGCTACTCCCACATGGAGTTCGAGAGCAAGGACCTCAAGGACTGGGACATCGCCAGCCAATACCCATTATGGGCGGCCAGCCAATTGCTCAAATGCATGCCCGAAGACTACATCACCCCTTATGCGCGTATTCGCAAGACCAGCCTGTTCAAGGCACTTGAAAGCAACCTCAACCAGACCCGGCTGACGACGGATTCGGTGCAGTCGGGCGTCCAGCAATACCTGCGAACCTTTGAAGAGGTGTGCAACCTGGACGTGCTCAATGGCTATGTCGATGGCAAGGAGGTACGCAGTGCCGACTACTATCTGGTCGGCAAGGAACGGATCGCGCCCTATCGCTATTTCTGGCGCAAGGTTGATGTCCAGGTGGACGCCGACACCCGGACCATCAACCCGGCAGCCTGGAGCGAGTGGCAACCCGTCGACATTCCCAGCGATACGCAAGTGCTCGACAGCCGCCTGGTCTTCTGGGGCGGTCGCTTGTGCCTGGTCTGGGCCGAATGGCGCCAAGCGTTGTTCGATGGCGAGGGCGGGCTGCAAAAGCCCTATGAGCTTGAATTGAAGGTGGCCTTCATCACGTTGAGCGGCCAGTGGTCGTCGCCGATACGCTTGAATCTGTCAGCATTTGATCGGGACGTCAGCCGCAATTGTCGGTTGATCGCGGTGATGTTACGCGATGATGTGGACAGGCTTTACCCCAAGGGTCGGCTGGCGGTGCACTTGACCAATGCGACAGGGCCACTGCTGCTGAGCCGGGCCAACCCGGTGGAAATCTATGAAACCCGCGACGCGCTGTTCCGTAAGGTAGACGATGAAAAATCGATCATGGACTACCTGGCGATGGTCCGGTTCCTGGATCCCTCGACCCTTCAGCAACGCGTCGTTCCGGGCGATGGTTTTTCCAGAATGACCGAAAGGGTCTCGACGCCGGGGTTTCTGGCAGAGAATTTTACGATCAAGGCTTTTGTCGTGCCGCAGGGAAATCAGCAGGCATTGTATGTCCAAGCACATTGCGCCTTGCTCACCGCCGGGGCGGCTGGAGAGATGGCAAGCTTCACGTTAACGCTGGCCTATGCTTCAGAGGATTATCCAGGCCCCTTTACTGAGGAGCACTCCACCAACGGTGGCTGGTCATTCAACTGGCACAACTTCACTCGCGATAGCTTCGCCGGTTTGACCGTCACATTCACCCTGGAAGGTGTATTGGGAGGGGAGCCTCTCGAGAACGAATTGGCGCTGGGGAAAAAAACCTTTGAGTTGGTGATACCAAGCAGCCTTCCTTCCACACAACCCCTTCCCTCCATACACAAGACCGATTCTCGCGGCGCTCAATTCCTGAACTTCAATGACCCGGCGTTGACGCTCAAGTACGCGCGCCTGAACACGCTGATCGGCGCTGAGCTGGTCACCCGTTCCAATGTTTCGATCGACGCGGTGCTCGATTGGGATACCCAGTTTCCCGCTGAGCCAGCGCTGCCCGATGGCTCGGATGAGCCCAACGGGCCGTTCGATGGCGCCAATGGTTTGTTTTTCTGGGAACTGTTTTTCCATTTGCCTCACCTGGTGGCAACGCGGCTCAAGGATGAAGACCGCTTCGTCGAAGCCCAGCAATGGTTGCATTTCATCTTCGACCCCCAGGCGCCCGCGGACACGGGGGAGGGCGTGGTGAATCCCAAGCCCTTCTATTGGCGTTGCCGGCCACTGAGCTTGCCCGACGGTGAGGGCGATGTGGGGTGTGAGGCCGACAGCCCGACCGATCCGGATGCGATTGCCTATTCGACGCCCCGGCATTACCAGATGCTGATTTTTCTCGACTATGTCGCCAACCTCGTTGCGTGGGGGGACTGGTTGTACCGGCAGTTAACTCGCGACAGCCTGGCGGCGGCCAAGCTGCAATACCTGCGTGCGAAAAACCTGATGGGCGAATCACCGGACACCCATACCCTCAGCCAGTGGACGCCCGCCACGTTGCAGGAGCTGGTCGAGGAACTGGAGGCGGGGAACGCGCTGAAGGCATTCGAAAACGCGACCGAGCTGGACTCGGGCTGGCTGCCGGTCAAGACACGGTTCTTTGAAGACCCTGGCGTCATGGTCTCGGACCGTTTCAGGTTACCGGTGAGTCAGCGGGTGTTGCAGCTTTATGAGCTACCGGCACAACGCATGTACAACTTGCGTAATAACCTGACCATTGACGGCAAGCCCCTGTCCCTCGAACTGTTCAGCACGATCAATCCTGCTGAGTTGCTCAATAACCTGGCGGCCGGTGGCGCAGGGCCTGTGCGGCCCATAGGCGGGCCTTTGCGGGTGGCGGCGTTTCGCTGGCGTGTGCTGTTCGAGGCGGCGCTGCGGGCGACGCAGTACCTGCAAGAGTGCGGTAATCAGGTCATACGGCTACTGGAACAACAGGACCGTAGCGAGCAGGAGTTGATGCAGCAACGTCACTTGACCGAACTGGGCGAATTCACCAGGGCCATGCAGGAGGAAAGCCTGGCCCAGGCCCAGGAGAACCTGGCGGCGCTGAACAGCAGCCGGGCACTCACCGAGCAACGCCGCGCGCACTATGCGGCCCTGCACTTGGAAAATATCTCCGATGCCGAATACGAGGTCATGGCGAGCCTTGATACCGTGAAAATACTCTCGGCCACCAGTACCGGGTTCGAGACGGCCGGTGCCGTCATTGACACCTTCCCCAAGATATTCGGTCTGGCAAACGGCGGACACCAACTGGGCAACGTTCCGCGCGCCGTTGGCTATGGTCTGCGGATTGCGGCGGATGTCGTACAAAGCAATGCCGAGAAGGATGCCACGTCCGAAAGTTATCGGCGGCGGCGCGCCGAATGGGGGCTGGCACGGGACCAGGCCGCGGCCGAGTTGGTGATGATCGATGACAACATCCGGGCTCAGACAAGCGCGGTCGCCACTGCCCGGGAGGGCCTGGCGCAGACTATCAGGGTCAACGCCCAGACCCAGGCGCTTTATGATTTCCTGCTCACCCGAGCCACCCGCGTCGAGCTGTACCGCTGGTACCTGGGGCAATGCAAGACCTTGCATTACCAGGCCTATGACCAAGTCCTCGGTTTGTGCCTCAGCGCCCAGACCGCCTTGCAGGTGGAGAGCGCCGAGTTTGACCTGAAACACATACGCACCGATGCCTGGCTGGACAATTACTACGGCTTGACCGCCGGGGATGCGCTGCGCCTCGATCTGCTGCGTATGGAGGCCGATTATCTGCTGCGCTATGAGCGCCGTCCGGAAATGGTCAAGACCGTGTCGTTGCGCCAGTTGTTCGACGACACAACCGATCCGCAGGAGAGCTTCGATTGCTGGGATGACGCGTTGCTGGAGTTGCAGGCTCGCGGCGAACTGAATTTCAGGCTTTCTCAGAAACTGTTCGACCGTGACTATCACAACCACTACTGCCGGCAGATCAACGCGGTAGAGGTCACCCTGCCGACCCTGCTCGGCCCCTTTGAGAACATCTGTGCAACGTTGACGCAGGTCGGCAGTGTCACCGCCATCAAGGACTCGCGTCAGTCGCTGGACTATCTCTACAACCCCAGCCTGGCCGCCCCATCCGATGTTCTGATCAACGTCAGCAGCGGTGAACAGATCGCCCTTTCTATCGGGTTGGACGATTCAGGCATGGCCGCGTTGAAGCCCGCAGAAGGGGTGCGCAACCCCTTCGAAAACACCGGTGCGGTTTCCCGCTGGACCCTGGCCTTCCCCTGGCATCTGGAAGATCGGCAGCAACAGCAGTTGCTGGCCTTGACCGACGTCATTCTGAAAGTCCGGTACACCGCCAAGGTCGGAAGTCCGGCGTTTTCCAGTGCGGTCCAGAACAAAGTGAAACCTCCAACCGTGTCCGAGGGGACGAAAAAATGAACAGAGAGCCTGTCAACACACGGACCAATATCCTGCCCAATGGACATTTCGATATGGGCTATAGCGAGTGGGGGCCGGTTGGTGGCGAGGACTACGATGTGAAACAGGGGGATTGGGAGGGGCACCCCATTTACTATATGTCTATTTACAAAGGCACCGGAATCACTCAGAAAGTGTCTGCTCCCGCAGCGCGGTCAGCGAAGGCGCGTTACCGTCTGAGCTTTTTGTACGACAACCGCAGTGTCGCTTCTGGCCTGTTCGTCCTGAGACGGCTCGGAACCGAGGACAGCCTGGAAATTGCGCTGCCGTCCAGCGCTCATGTGGCAGACCCCGAAGGCCGGGCGCTGGAGCTGACGCCTGTCTCCGTGTTGATCGGGTTCGACGTCGAACAGGACGATCTCTTTGAGTTCGTCATAACCAGCCCGAGCCAAGCCACTGCCTTCAACGACGTTATCGTCGCCCGCATCGACTTTCACCTTGAACTCGACCCGCTGGTATTGGCGCAGATCGTCAACGACGGCCAGTCCTTTACCCCGACCGCAGAACCCGTGCTTTACCTGTGTCAGGGGGCCACCGGCAGCCAGCGTCACCAGGTCTCCTTTCAACCCGCTGCGGACAGCCCCTGGCATGGCACCGAAGCGCTGCTTTGGAGCCAGGACAACCCGTTGGAGGCGGTGATCGTTACGCCCGAGTGGGGGGAAACCCAATCGCTGGTAGAAGCATGGGAAGTGGATTGCCCCGAGCTGCTCACCGACGACACCCAAGTGTTCAATCTGTCGATCTACAGCAAGTACCACGCTGATACCTACCCGATTTCGGTGTCTCTGGGGCACCATCGGCTGATGGTCGAGACTGTCCTGGAGCCGGCTTACGAGCCGGTGGTCGAGTATGAGCAGTCGGTCAAGCTTAAGGTGCGAGTGAAGTCATATTACCTTGACCTGCCGATGCGCGATTGCCCGGTGTCCTGGGTGCTGGACGGGGTGGCGCTGGATGTCGTCAATACCGATGACGGAGGCTTCGCCGCGTTCGACTTCACACCTGCGACCGCCGGCTCGTTGCCGGTACAGGCCCGCGTCGACAGCCCTTTCTATGCCCAGGGCCATGCGCTGTCGACGATCAATGTGAAAGCCCATGCCACCGACCCCTTGAAGACTGTGCGGGTCAAGTTTCCAGACATGGACGCCGCCCCATGGGGTGAAAAAACCGGCTATCCGGATCGCGGTGCATCGTATCGGCTGGAGGTGACCTTCGGTGCCGATAGCCCGTTGCTCAACCGGTCTGTCTGGTTGGAATGGGATGGCAAGTCACCTGGAGAGCTGGGGGTCACGGCTTTCCCTGATTTTTTGCACCCGGTAACGGTCACCAGTGGCGCGTTGGTCTGGCGCTTGGATTGCGAAGACCGCCTCGACGGCGAATTCAACCTTCGGTTGAAAAGTGCTGCCTTACTCGAACCTACCGTGCTCAACCTTATGTCGCTGGCTCGCCACAACCTCAAGATCGGTCCGGTGCGCGAAGCCAACCGGGTGCCGGTGGTGGATGAGCAGGACTATGTCTGGTGCATGTTGCAGGTCACGAGCCTGGGTAATGACCCGGTGGCCGGCGTGCCGGTCGAATGGGACACCTCGACGGGGCTGCAGCGGACCTGGACCGGCGTGAACGGCTGGGCCAGTGTGGTCGATCGGCCGGCGGTGCATGGGGATTACACCCTGACGGCGCGGGTCAATCCTCGTGAAGACGGACAGGTGCTGGGGCACGACTTTCAAATCCAGACGTTGCCGACCAGTGCCTGGAAAACGGCGCGCTTCACACTGGGTGACGTCGTGGTCGATCGGGTGGGAGCGGGCGCGGTGTGTTCCATGGGGCAGGCCGTGGTGTTCAAACTGACGGTCGAGGCCGGTAGCCCTTTGATCGGTAAAGAGGTTTCTCTGCGTTGGCAGGATCCGGACAGCGCCGCCTCCATTGTGATCGCCGATATGGGAACGCCGGTCCCCATCACTGCCACGGGGGTGCAGTGGAACGTTGAGCCACGGCAGGCTGATACCAGCGGTGTTTTTGACTTGCACGTGATCTCAACCGGGATGGAGCCGCTCGACCTGGCGTTTCGGTTACTGCCCCAGGATTTGTCCGCCGAGGTCGAGCTGGTGTTCGACCAGGTACCCAAGGCCTGGAGCGTCGATACCAAGGTGTATCCCTGCCTCGGCGCGATCCATGAGCTGACGGTCCAACCGGTGGATAACCTGGGCGGTTTGCATGGGTTGCTGCTGGAAACCCGCGTGGCGCCGGACTTGCCGTCGGGTTGGGTGATCAGCCCGCCGTTGACGGAAAAGCCGCCGATGACCGCCGGTGGTGTTCGTTACCGCTGTGACTTCACGGCGACGACCGCAACCGCCGAGCGTAGCTGGGCCGTGCATGTCCTGGGTGTTGATGCGTTTACCCAGCCACCGGCATTCGGCTTGAAACTGGCCCATAACAAAGTGGTGATCGATACGCCTTATGAGGTCGCCACCGATCCGGTCCTGAGCAAGGGGGAAAGTGCGCGGCTGGCAGTGCGCTACGTGTCGGCTTTCACCGGCAGACCGGCAAATGATGTCAGTGTCGCGTGGGAGGACGGCGATGGGTCCTTGAGCGGAGCAGACGGTATCGCCCAGCGCGACTACCGGCCGGCCATGGCGGGAAACCAGGAGATCCAGGCACGGGTCAGCAATCTTTATGACGCTACCGAGGTCGCGCACACCTTTGCCGTGTATGCCCATGAAGAAGATCCCTGGCTCGACCTGAACGTACACATACATTCGGGAGAGCCCCGACCCTGGGGCGAGCACACGTTCTTTCCGCGCCGCAAGGAGAGGCTGGACCTGACGCTTTCAGTACCGCCGGGCAGCCCGTTGCTCAATCAGGAACTGAAGATGGGCTTCAGCGGGGCTCACGAACTGGACACGGCGCTGGTGTTCGGGCCAGTAGGCTTGGGCGAGTCGCTGCCTTGGCGTGATGATGGTGTGCCGATCAGCCTGGTGGCCGGTGACCAGACCGATGCTGCGTTCTATTTGCAGCTGGCCGCCTCGCGGCTGTTGTCGCGTTCGCCGCTGAACGCGTTTTCCCTGGGCAGCCATGTGCCGGTGGATGTCATGGCGGCGACGAATGAGGGGCGCACGGTCGTCGACTGGGGCGAGACCCTGTCGTTTGAAATCACCCTGATCAGCGCCTTGACCGGCCAGCCCGCACGAAATGCACAGGTGACCTGGAGCGGTACTGACGAGGCCATGGAGCCGGTGGTGACGACCACTAATTTCTACGGCGTTGCACGGTTCGCTTTCATTGCCACGGTTGCCGGGCCGGGGACCGTGACAGCCCGCGCCGTTGCAGGCGTCGAGGTGGTGGCGTTCGATTACCTCGTGCACGAGGCTTGCGTGATTCAGAGCTTGACCGGCGATGATCTGGAGGGTGTACCGGGGGACGAAATCAGCGCCGAGGCGACGGTGGTCAGCGCGGCGACCGGCGAGCCGGTCAAAGGGGTGAAAGTGCACTGGTTTTTCAAAGGCGTTGTGCTGGAGCCGGTGCCCACCGATGAACAAGGCAGGGCGCGGGTTGTCTTCGAGCTGCCGTCGAGGATAGGGCGCTATGTGTTGAGTGCATCGGTGCGCGGGGAGTTCGGGTGGGATTCGGATCGGTTGCCGGCCGGGGTGTTGGGGACGGTGGATAGCTGGGTGCAGGAGTTTACGCTTCGGCTGGATGAGCGCCCTATCGATATGGATGACCTGGTCAATCGGAGGATGTACTTCACCCATGCGAAAAGCCATATTTTGGAGTTGAGCGTCAAAAAAGACAGCAGTTTGATTAATAGCACCAACGTTTCCCTGCATATGCGGGAAGGGGAGGCTCTGCAATTGGAGTTCGATCCTCCGTTGTTCCAGTCTCAACCGGTGAGCGGGGTTCCCCTGAGATGGGTTATCGTAACCAAGGAATCGCGTTTTGGCAGTTTTGAGTTGCAATTTGTCAGCCCGGCTCTGCCGTCACGATCATTACCGTCCGAGGTGAATGTTTAATAACTTTGGCTATAAATTCCCCGCCTTCTTCCACCCCAGATACAACGTCACCAGCTCGGCCCCCAACTCGCCGGGCCGGGCTTGCAGGACCGCTACCCCCTGGGCGCTCAATCGCTCATGCAGCTCGGTGCGGGCATTCAGATACTCCACCGTCCCGCAATAAGCCAATGCATCGGACAAGCTCTGCACCGGTGTTTCCCGCAGCCGGTCCAACGCCTCTTCCCGCAGGCTGGCCACCAGCACCCGATGCTGTTGGCCGAGGCGTTTGACAGCGCTCAGCAGGTCTTCGTCGTCCTCGTCCCGCAGATTGGTCACCAGCACCACCAGGGCCCGGCGTTTCTGGCGGGTCAGCAGTTCGTTGACGGCGGCCTGGTAGTCGGCGGGGCGTTGGCTGCTGTCCAGGTCGTACACGGCATTGAGCAGTACGTTGAGTTGGCCCTGGCCTTTGGCCGGGGTGAGGTAGCGCGGCTGTTCGCTGGCGAAGGTGCTCAGGCCCACGGCGTCACCCTGGCGCAACGCGGTGTAGCAGAGCAGCAGGCAGGCGTTGAGGGCGTGGTCGAAATGCGACAGTTCATCGTCCTGGCTGCGCATGCGTCGGCCGCAATCGAGCATGAAGATGATTTGCTGGTCGCGCTCGTCCTCGTACTCCCGGGCGATGGGTGTGCGGTGGCGGGCGGTGGCCTTCCAGTCGATCTGGCGCAGGCTGTCGCCCTCGCGGAATTCGCGCAGTTGATGAAACTCCATCCCCTGGCCGCGCCGCTGGCGCTGGCGCACGCCGAGCTGGTTGAGCCAGTTGTCCACTACCAGGAGCTGGCCGTCGTAGAGCCGGGCGAAATCCGGGTAGACGCGGGTTTCATCGCGGGCGTCCAGCAGGCGCTTGTCGGACCACAGGCCCAATGGGCTTGGCAGGTTGATCTCGCAGTGTTCGAAGTTGAAATGTCCACGCTTGAGGGGACGCAGGCGATAGCCGACCTGACTGTGCTGGCCGGGTTGCAGCTCGACCGACAGTGGCAGATATTCGAAATCCAGGCCGTTGGGTACATGATCGAAGACCTGGACGTTCAGTGGCTGGTGAACGTTGTGAGTAATCACCAGGTGAACGTCGCTCCAGCGACCCAGTGCCAGGCTCCCGGGCATTTGCCGTTGCACGCGTGGCGACGGCAAGCGCTTGAGGCGCACCGCGTCGAGGAGCGCCAGGGCCAGCAGGGCCAGTTGCAAGCCCCAGTTGATGGACACCAACGACGACGGCACCCCGACGCCCAGCGCCTGCAGCGTACCCAAGGCAATGCCGAGGGCCAGCAGGACCGCCAGCCAGATCAGCAAGAGGCGCGAGGGCTTCATCTCTGATTCCATCATCCTCACAAACGCGGCGCCGGTACTTGGTCCAGCAACTGCCCCAATACCTGGTCCACCGAGAGCCCTTCGATGTCCAGCTCGGGCGCCAGGCGTACCCGGTGGCGCAACACGGCCAGGGCACAGCCCTTGATGTCATCCGGCACCACGAACTCGCCGCCGCGCAGCAACGCCCGAGCCCGGGCACAACGCACCAGCGCGATCGAGGCCCGTGGCCCGGCGCCCAGGCTCAGCCCCGGCCAGCAGCGGGTGGTGCGAGCCAATCGCACGGCATAGTCGAGTACCTGATCGTCCATCGGCAGGTCGCTGGCGATGCGTTGCAGCGCTTGCACGTCCTTGGCCTGCAACACCGTGCGCAAGGGTTGGACATCGAGCATGTCGGCGCGGGTCGAGCGGCTGACCTGGCGCACCATGTTCATCTCCTGTTCGGCATCGGGGTAGTCCATGCGCACCTTGAGCATGAAACGGTCGAGCTCGGCTTCCGGCAGCGGGTAGGTGCCTTCCTGTTCGATGGGGTTCTGGGTAGCCAGCACCATGAAGGGCTGGGCGATGGGCAGGGCACGGCCTTCGAGGGTCACCTGGCGCTCCTGCATGGCTTCGAGCAACGCGGCCTGGGTCTTGGCCGGCGCGCGGTTGATCTCGTCCGCCAAGAGCAGGTTGGTAAACACCGGCCCCTTGCGCAAGTTGAACTGCTCGGTCTGCAAGTCGTACACCGCATGCCCGGTGACATCGCTGGGCATCAGGTCGGGAGTGAACTGGATGCGCGCGAACTCGCCGCTGAAACAGCGGGCCAGGGCACGCACCAACAGTGTCTTGCCCAGACCCGGAACACCTTCGAGCAATACATGGCCACCGGCGATCAAGGCCGTGAGCACGTCGTCGATGACCGCAGCCTGGCCGACCAGGGCCTTATGCAGCTCGGTGCGGATGGCCTGGGCCAACTGACTGGCGCGCTGGCGCTGTTGGGCGGCATGGGCCTGGCTGCCGGCAGGTTCGTTCTGTTCAGTCATAAATTCCGGAGCCTTTCTAACGGTTACATGAGATTTTATTGACCAAAACCAGCCAGTTACCCGAGCTGATTTTGATTCAGCAGTCGCTCTGCGACAGCAGCGAAAGCGACAAAGCAGGTCTGAAAATCCGGTTTGTCCACGGCGTAGAGCAACGGCTTCAGGCGCTGTTCGAAGTTCATCTTCAGCCCTTCGTGGGTTGCTGCAGTGGCCAAGCTTCGCCGAAGTACCGCGTAGGGAGCCTGATCGAATTCCGGGTGTTGTCCCTTGAATTCCTCGACATCCTTCTGGACCAGCGCTTCAAAAATCTGGCAGGCGGGTTCTATGGCATCAGGCTGGCTCCCTGCGATACGCCAGACATCGTAAACGTGGCGAACCAAGGCCGTATCAAATTCGCCGCGTTGATTCCCATCCCAGTTCCAGGCGCAGCGGCGTAGGAGCGACAGTACTTTCTCAGCTAACGTCTCTGCCACGGTTATACATGTCATGGAAAAACGGTCAGGTACTTCGCGAGGGACAAACTGGTCAAGCATATACCCCATTTCGCGCTTCTCGGCGGCCAGCATGGGGGGCCTATGAATCAGTTCAAGCTTGAGCTGTGGTCGAAGTACGCCAGACACATCCTGGAAATGTGCACCATAGGAAATCAATAAGCAGTAGTAACGCCGGCTGTCGCGCAGGACCGGGTTTTCGTTGTCATCATGGAGCACATGTTCGAAGCCCATTTCTGTCAAACAACGCTCCACCTCTCGTTGCAAATCCTTCAAGCGCCCTCGATCCCCTTTTGGCAGAGCGTAGCCTTCCGGTACCTCCTCCAGCATGACCTTGATGTCAATGTCTTCGGACATCCGCTCGATAAGGCCATAAGCTTTCGAAAGGCAGGTGCCGCCAGCGAAGATCAGTCGTGTGGCCAGAGGGATCGACGCCGGTCTGGTATCTCCCTTCCGGCGATCCCTTTGCTGCGCCGTGTGCGTCATCTGGATTTGCGCCAGAACGCGTAATGCATCGGTGATGTGCTGATCTTTTTCAGCTACAACAGCGGGTAGATTCCCCAGTAATCCGGCGGTGGCGGCATCTTCGATATCAGACTTCAGCTCGTCTGGAATTTTTTTCATAAGTTAAGGTGTTATTTCCTACCGTCACTTTCCGTGAAATGCGTCGACGTCCTGTGTTAACAGTCGCTCCCATTGGGATCTGGGTCGATTTGCCGCTGTTGTACTCCGAAACGAGCGAGTTGGGTTCCACAGAAATTTTGAGTTTGCGGAAGAGCTCCGCTGCGATCATTTCCAGTGTCCCCGCTGGGGTCGGCTTGCCGGTGAACTTGTTGATGCGGGTCTTGGCGAACGCTCCCTTGCTCACGCGGATGAGCATTCCGTCCTCCACAAAGCGAGCCAGCACTCGTCCAACCTGAGAGTCACTCCCCATCTTGGCAAAGTCCGAGCGCAGGACGACCACGCTTGCGCGCTGCTTGATCGAGCGAGCCATGCGTTCTTCAAGTTTCATACCCTCACCTCTAACGCGCAGCTGTAGAACATAGGGGTGACTCTAGCTTGTGATTGACTTTTCTTCCAGTATTTACAAGGGTTATACAACGCAAGTATTGCGCATTGATGCGTATATTTTGTAACTCTGATGATGGCGCCAGTATTCCCCTCGGAGATCCAACACCTTCAAGCGATTCATAAGGCATTCCTGAGGGTTTGCAGATGGGCGACCTGGCGGCAGAACTCGGCACTGGACATGCGCTGTTTCGGCCGGGGGCTCAAGGCCTGGCTGATGGCCCGCGTGGATTGGCGGCTGAGCCGTGCGAGCACTTGCCATTGTTCGGCGACGGCCAATTGTTCGAAGCCGGGATGACGACGCCGCGCCCGGCGCAGCACGTCCTGTTGCAAGGTCTGCAGCAGATGCTGCCGGCCGTTGTGTCGCAGATGGAATCCGGCGCTGGCCTGTACATGTTCTTCCAGCTGGCGCCGGGCTTTGGACGCCGGTTGTTGCAGCGGGCCGTGGCGTATCGCCGAGCGCCAGAGCCAAAGGGCGACCAAGGCTGTCAGCGCCACCAGTGCCTGGGGAAAGTAACGCAACAGCAGGGTCAGCAGGCTGTCGTGGTCGATATTGAACAGCAACGTGACGGTGCTATCGGCGCTCAGGTACCAGAGCAGCCAGGCGTTGTCGTACTGTTCGATCTGGTCGTTCTTCCACAGCTCGGCGTCGGTGATCACGGTGATCGAGCCCTGGCCGTGGTTCAACTGCATCATGTGGGTCGACAGCGCGCTGTTGGCCCAGGCCTGGGCAAGGTTCTTCGGGTCTTCGAGGTGAAAGTCGGTGTCGAAGGCGACATAGGCGGGTGCCTCTTCGTCTTCGAGGTACAACTTGGTCAGCTCGGGGTAGGGATCCTTGATCAGCTCGGGGGGCGGCTCCTTGAGGTCCTTGCTCAAGACCTGGTGCAGTTGCACGCGGTCGAGCAGCAGGTCGCCGCTGCTGCCGGTACTGTCATCCCACAAGGCTTCGGCCACGAACAGCAGGCGGCCACCGGCGCGGGTCCAGTTCATCAACTGGTCGACCTGCCGTGGCGTCATGTTCGTCCGCTCGCCCAGCAGCAACAGGGTGCGCTGATGGGGTTCCAGCGTAGGCAGGACGTCCAGGTTGTTGGCGTGCTCGACCTCCACGCCCTGCTTGCGCAGGAAATGCTCGGCTGCCAGATAGGGATTGGCCTGGGCCTCGGGGGACGGGCCGTAATCGACGGTTTCCTGATAGGGCACCGCGCTCCGGTAGAGGTACATGGCCAGCGCCCCCACCAGCGCGACGACAATCAGTACCGTGAGCAGCCATCCTGCGCGGCGGTTCATCGGGATATTCCCGTATCGAACAAACCGCGCCAGCCGTCGCACAATTCCTGCTGCAGATCCGGGGGCGGTGCGCGATGCCCGTAGGCAATGTTCTGCCAGTGCAGGGTCAGGTGCTTGCTGAACGCCAGCAGGTTTTCCTGCTGGAGCTGTTCGACCCGCTGCAGCACCTGGCCTTCGGTATCGGCCGGCTTCAAGGCAACGCCGAACTGGTGGTGCAACCGGCTGAGCAAGGCCCGGTACAGCAGCCCTAGGGCGTCACGAGGATCGCTGCTCCATAGCTGCTCGACGCGGGCCGCCACGTCGTCGGGCAGGCTCTCTTCGCGAATATCCAGGCCGAACATCCGGGGCGGTGCCGGTCGCTCCACCACTGGCCGTTTTATCGGCCGGCGCTGACCCAGGGCCTGGAAATGTTCACGATAGCGCCAGATCAGCCAGGCAATCGCTCCCGCCAGTGTGGCCCAGAGCACGACCTGGATCAGCGCGGCAGCAGCTTCGTAGCGCTGGCGGCCCAACCATTGGAACAACGCCTTGAACCAGTCCGGGGTTTCCTTGGCCTCGGTGGATTCGGCGGTGTCTTCGCCGAAACGGTAACGGGTGACCGTTTCCGGGTTCTTGAACGGCGGGGCTTCGAGGATTGCCTTGATACTGTCCCTGGAAGCTTCGCTGGTCAGGGGCTGGTTGAGCAGGCGCGGGCTGTCGGGGGCGTTGCTGTCTTCGTCGGCCCAGGCCGGGGGCTGTGGCGGCAGCAGGAGCAGCGTCAGCAGCATCAGCACAGGGGCTGCGCTGCTCAGGCGCTGGCGCAGTCGCCGGAACACCAGTTCAATGTCCCAGGCCTCGAGGATCGTGCGCCGGTTCAGGTAGAGGCTGAAACCACAGGCGACATACACCGGCTCCCAGACGATCAGCAGCAAAGGATACAGGACGTTCACCAGGTGCTCGAACCACAACCAATCGTGCTCGGTCGCTGCGACCAGCTTCTGCCAATCCCATTCCAGCTCGACCTGTTGCGGTATGAACATATAGAACAGGGCCATCAGGCCGAACCACAAGACGATCTCCAGGTGCACGCCGATCACGGTCAGCCATCGCGCCGCGCGGCCATTGCGTTGCAGCAACACTTGCAGGCGCAGCGCTCGCGCGTTCCCGGCGAGCCCTTCTAGTTGCACCACCGGCATCAGAAAACTGCGGCTCAGGCTCAGTCGCCGCCAGGTCAGGCTGGCGAGCAATTGCGGCTTGAGCACTGCCGGCCACTGGCGCAAGGCCTGCTTCAGGGTCGGTGTTTCGCCGAATAGCGCCTTGGACAGAATGTACAGCGGCAAACGGTCGAAGGCCGGTTTCAACCACCAGAACATCAGCACGACCAGGGACGGCGAGTCCCATAGCAACAGGCACAGCAGCGCATAGATCGGCAGTGTGACAATGGCCCAACTGGTCATCAGCAGCCGTCGGTGTTGCTGGCTCATCAGCACGCCCAGGTCCATGGCTTCCCAGGGGGTGCGGGGACGGATGGCAACGGTGGCATCACTCAGGCGCATGGCGTAGCCGTCCGGCAAACAGCAGGTAACTGATCACCAGCAGCCACAGCAAGGCGCCGACGGTGTATTTAACGGTGGGTGTTACGGTGCTGGAGGACCAATACGCTTCGATCAACGCGGCGAGGAGCAGGAACAGCATGACCCCGCCGATCATCGACACGCTTTTACCCGCGGCGAGCCGCAGGGCTTCGCCCCGGGTGAGGCGTCCTGGCGCGATCAGTGCCCAGCCCAACTGCAGGCCTGCGGCGCCGGCCAGGGTGATGGCGGTGAGTTCGAAGGCGCCATGCCCGATCACAAACGACCAGAAGGTGCCTCCGGAACCGATCTGGGTCAGGTGTCCGGCAATCGCTCCAATGGTCAGGCCATTGAAGAAAAGGAAGAAGGCACTGCCCAGGCCAAACATCATGCCGCTGGCAAACGTCTGAAAAGCGATGCCGATGTTATGCATGATGTAGTAGCCGAACATGGCCCAGTCTTCGCTGGCTGCCCGCTCGATCGAACGCCCCAGGTGGCCGGCAGCCGGGTCGTACATGCTGCGGATCTGGCTGATCTCTTCGGCATCCATCACGCTGTAGACCAGATCCGGAAACAGATAGACCAGCAACCCGATGCCGGCCAGGCTGCCGAGGAACATCAGACCAGCGGCCAGCACGAAGCGCCATTGTTCACGGACCAGGCGGGGAAAACCGAACAGGATGAATGTCGAAAGGCTGGCCGACGGCCGGCTGCGGTCACGATAGAGCTGCTGGTGACCGCGCAGCGCCAGTTGTTGCAATGCATCCACCAGCAGGCTGCTGTAGCCCCGCGCCTGGGCCAATGCCAGATGCTGGCAGAGCTGGCGATAGGCCTGGGGAAAATCGCTGCTCTGGGGCACATTGCGGCTGCGCTCCAGTTGATCGAGCTGTCGGGACAGCTGGTCCCACTCGCCTTGGTGACGGCTCTCGAACAGGCTTTGCTTCATGTCGGCCCCAGCAGGCCGCGGGCGATGCCATTGAGCTCGGCCACGGCTCGCGGTGGCGCAACGTTCAGGGGAGCCGCCAGGATGGTCGCCAGTTCGTTGACCCTGGCTTCGGACAGTTCGGCCTGACGCTCGGCGAAACCGAGCACCGCGCGTTGCTCGTTCAGGCTCAGGGCAAAGGGCGGGCGTACCGGCAGCGCCGATGGCAGGGCGGGGCGCTTGACCGGTTGCTCGCGATACACCACCAGTGTGCCGGCCGCCAGGTCGCCCAGGCGCTTGAACGCCGGGTGCTGCAGGCAACTGATCGCCCCGAAGGTATAGCCCAAGGGCAGCATATCGACGAAACGCAGCAGGTTGCGGATCAGCGAGGCGGACCAGCCGATGGGGCGGCCGTCGTCCTGCACCACCCGCAACCCCATCATTTGCTTGCCGGGAGAGCGCCCTTGGTGCAACACCTCGAACAGCACCATGTACCACCAACTGACCACGAACAGCAGGATGGAACCCAGCCCGATACCCAGGTCACCGAAAAATGCGAGGATGCCGAACAGAAAACCCAGCATCAGCCCCCGTATTCCCAGGTCGATGGCAAACGCCAGTGCGCGGGGCATCAACCCGGCTGGGCGCAGTGGCAGGTCGATGCCTTCGGGTGTCTCGACCTGATACCGCGTGTCCAGTGGCGGGGGCAGCGTCGCGGTCCTTTGCAGTGCTGGTGTCTCGAGCATGGGCAACCTGAGTGATGGGCCGGTTCGAACATTGATCCGGGCAGATGCTAGCAGCCTTCGTGCAGGCAAACGATACAACGGTGTATGTCATTTTATGGATCGTGACGTGATTCAATACCCGGACCTCTGGCCGAAGCCGGGTGGGACCCCCTAGACTTCGCCAGTCTTTTGTTCAGGAACAGCCCGTGACCTCCATCTTCTGGTACGACTACGAAACCACCGGCATCGATCCGCGTTGCGACCGACCCTTGCAGGTGGCGGGCATCCGTACCGATTTCGAACTCAATGAAATCGATGAGCCGGTGAACCTGTATTGTCGACCGAGCGATGACATCCTGCCTCATCCGGCGGCTTGTGCGATTACCGGTATCACCCCGACGTGCCTGGCCGAAAAAGGTTTGAGCGAAGCCGATTTCATGACCCGTGTCCACCAGCAACTGGCGGCGCCCGGTACCTGTGGCGCCGGCTACAACACCTTGCGTTTCGACGATGAAATGACTCGCTACAGCCTCTATCGGAATTTTTTCGACCCGTATGCTCGGGAATGGCAGGGTGGCAACAGCCGTTGGGACTTGATCGATCTGGTGCGCACGGCCTACGCGCTGCGCCCTGATGGCATTGCCTGGCCGCAAGAGGACGGCCGGGTCACCCTCAAGCTCGAGCGCCTGACTGCCGCCAATGGCATCGACCATGGCCAGGCTCACGACGCGTTGTCGGACGTGCGCGCAACGATTGCCCTGGCTCGTCTGATCCGTCAGAAGCAGCCACGGCTCTACGACTGGCTGTTCCAGTTGCGCAGCAAGCAGAAGGTGATGGACCAGATCCGCCTGTTGCAGCCGATGGTGCATGTTTCCGGACGTTTCTCGGCCGCACGAAACTACATCGGCGTGGTTTTACCGCTGGCCTGGCATCCGAAGAACCGCAATGCCTTGATTGTTTGCGATCTGCACCTGGATCCCCAAGGGTTGTTGGACCACGATGCGGACATCTTGCGGCAACGTTTATATACCCGTCGGGACGAGCTGCTTGAGGGAGAGTTGCCAGTGCCTCTCAAACTCATTCATATCAACAAATGTCCGGTGGTCGCGCCGCTGTCGGTGCTGCGCACCGAGGACCGGCAACGACTGCAACTGGACATGGATGGGTTGCAGCAGCGGGCATTGCAGCTAAGTGATGCCCAGCAAGTTTGGCAGGATAAACTTCAGGCTATTTATGGTCGCGAGGATTTCTCCGTCAGCGAGGACCCTGAGCAACAGTTATACACAGGCTTCCTCGGGGATCGCGATCGCCGTTTATGTGAACAAGTGCGCATGGCGGATCCGGCGCATTTGGCACAAGAACGCTGGCCTTTTGATGATGAACGTTTGCCGGAATTATTGTTTCGATATCGCGCGCGTAACTTTCCAGATACGTTGAATGCCGAAGAGCAGGGGCGCTGGCGGCTGTTCTGTCAGCAACGCCTGTCATCACCACAGTGGGGCGCGCCCAATACCCTGGAAAGTTTTGATGAGGCGATGGGAGAGTGGCTGGCGCTTTCCACGCCATTGCAGCGAGAGGTGCTTGTGGAGTGGCAAGGTTATAGCCAGCAACTGCGCAAACGTTTAAGCCTTTGAACGGCGATGAAGTGAAAAATCACAGGCATGAAAAACGCCAGCAATGGCTGGCGTTTTGTGTGCGTAGCGAACGCTGAAACCCGACGAGGCTTAGCCCAGCAGGGTTGCCCAGCCTTCAACCACGTCGCCGCCCCACTTGGCTTTCCACTCTTTCAGAGTCTTGTGGTTGCCACCTTTGGTTTCGATGACTTCGCCGTTGTGCGGGTTTTTGTATTGCTTAACTTTGCGAGCACGCTTGGTGCCGGTAGTTTTCACGGCGCCACCACGAGGTGCTTTAGCCGACTTGGCTTCTGGATCCAAGAGAGCAATGATGTCGCGCAGGGACTTGGAGTATTCGCCCATCAGAGTGCGCAGTTTGCCTTCGAATTCCAATTCTTTTTGCAATTTATCGTCTTTGGACAGGTCGGCCAGACGTTGTGTCAGTTCTTCGATGGCTTGTTTTGTAGCGTTGTATTCAGTGATCAAGGACATGGGGACTACCTTATGTAGGGCGCTGCGGACAAGGAGACAGTGTGGCAATAGTAATCAGACAGTTTCATCAAGTAAACATTTAAGCAGGCTTTTATTTAATTACTTAGTGCCAGGCCACAAAAAAGGGCCTCGCAGTTAAATACCCTCACCGGTTTTCACATCCATACACAATATAAGCGCTTGCCCCGGAGCCAACCCGCTCGCTGCCCGAAGGGCTCGGCCTGTCACTCAATACTGCAGTTTTGCTGCGCAATGGCTAGAATGGCCGCCTTTGCGAAGTTCTGGAGTTCTCTAATGCGCACTTTTCGGCTGGTGATTGCTTGCCCGGACCGCGTCGGTATCGTTGCTAAAGTCAGTAACTTTCTGGCGTCCCATAACGGCTGGATCACTGAGGCAAGCCATCACTCGGACAATCAGAGCGGCTGGTTTTTCATGCGTCATGAGATTCGTGCCGACTCGCTGCCCTTTGGCATCGAAGCTTTCCGCGAGGCGTTCGCGCCGATCGCCGAAGAGTTCTCGATGGACTGGCGCATCACCGACACCGCGCAGAAAAAACGCGTGGTGCTGATGGCCAGCCGTGAATCCCACTGTCTGGCAGACCTGTTGCACCGCTGGCACAGCGACGAGCTCGACTGCGACATCGCCTGCGTGATTTCCAACCATGACGACCTGCGTAGCATGGTGGAGTGGCACGGCATCCCGTACTACCACGTACCGGTCAACCCGCAGGACAAGCAGCCGGCGTTCGCTGAAGTCTCGCGACTGGTCAAGCACCACGACGCCGAGGTGGTGGTACTGGCCCGTTACATGCAAATCCTGCCACCGGACCTGTGCAGCGAATACGCGCATAAGGTCATCAACATCCACCACAGCTTCCTGCCGTCGTTCGTCGGCGCCAAGCCTTACCACCAGGCTTCGATGCGCGGCGTGAAGCTGATTGGCGCCACTTGCCACTACGTGACCGAAGAGCTGGACGCCGGCCCGATCATCGAGCAGGACGTGGTGCGCGTCAGCCATAGCGACAGCATCGAGGACATGGTGCGCTTCGGGCGCGACGTGGAGAAGATGGTGCTGGCGCGGGGCTTGCGTTATCACCTTGAAGACCGGGTGCTGGTGCACGGCAACAAGACTGTAGTGTTCTGATTTCGGAACCCGGTCAACCAGGAACTCTTGTGGCGAGGGGATTTATCCCCGCCACAAAGTTCTGTGCTGTCTATTATTTGGCTGACAGAGGCTCTTCATGAGGCACGCCATGACCGATCCACTGGACAAAGCCACCTCCAAGGCCCCGGCCACCCTCGGTGAGGGTTGCCTGAGCCGCTACGATCCCGAAGAGCTGGGGCCGGAGGACGGCACGGAGTTTCCCGACGCCGCCGAACTCTGGCAACAAACCCATCCCCAGGACGATGCCGAGTAGGCCATCGACCGCTTCAGGCTTCTCTGAGCTTCATCAGCTTCTTGATCAACGGACGCCCCACCATCAGAAAGAACACTGGCCCGCCAGCCACCAGGTAAAAGTAGTAGGTTACCGCCCGCCAGATCAGGATCGCCGCCGCCGCGGTGGACTTGCCCACCATCGGCGCCAGCAGTGCGGCCGAGGTCACCTCCGCGGCCCCGGCGCCGCCGGGCAACAGGCTGAATTGCCCTGCGCTGAGGGACAGCATCTGGACCAGGAAACTCCAGGCCCATTGCAGATCCGCCCCCAACCCCTTCAGCGCCAGGTAGAGCACGCTATACCGCAAGGCCCAATGCAGGCAGGTCAGGCCGAATACCTGGAAGAGCGTCTGCCTGGGCAGTTTCAGCGTCGTGGTGAACGCCGCCAGGAAATTCAGGATCTTGCGCCCCCAGCGGCGGCGGGTAGTGGCTTTGACGCGCAAATGTCGCAGCAGCCTGGCGCCCAGCAGGATCAGCCAGCGATGGTAGCGCGCCACCAACGCACAGCCGATCAGCCCGCCGAACAGCGAAAACGCGCTCAGCGCCAGCATCCATTCCATGCGCTGGCTGAGATTCTGGGACAGTGCATACAGCAAGATGCCCACCAGCGCGCAGAGGAAGAACAGCAGGTCGCTCAACTGATCCATGGCGAACACCGCGCTGGCGTGGGCCGGGCGCACGCCGTTGCGGCCCAGCAGGGCCATCAGCGTCAACGGCCCGCCGCTGCCGCCGGGCGTTGCGCACATGGCGAATTCGGTGGACATCACTACGCCGATGCTTTTCAGCCCGCCGATGCACCCACGTTGTTCACCCAGCAGCAGGCGCAGGCGCACAGCGTTCAGCGCCCAGCACAGCCCGATCATGCCCAGCATGCTCAACAGCAATGACAAGGGAAAGCGCTGCACCCGTGACCACATTTCTCCGCCGCCCACCAGCAGGGGCACCAACAACGCCGTGAGCAGCGCCGCAGCCAGCCAGATCAGCCGTTTCATGCGGCGCGGTCGAGTCGCAGGCCTTGGGTGGCCAGCCACCCGGCCTTGGTCATCGGTATGCGACCGTCGTCGAGCAGGCGCTCAAGGATTCGCAACCAATAGTCCCGGGAAAACCGATGGCGCATATCGACCGGGTGCAGGCCCAGGCGAATCACCGGCGCCTGGCGCCAACGCTGTTCGCGCTGGTCGCTGAGCACTTTCGACAAACCACGGCGCCAGGCACTGCGGGCGCTCCAGACCAGCCCTGGGGCGTCGATGGGGGTGAAATCAGGCAAGCGGTACAGATGCCGGGTATCGCTGGTGTAGCTCAACGGTAACTGGCGCAAGGCCTGACGCGTGCCTTCGCTCATCAACCAGGCCGGGGCAACGAAGCCTTCCAGTGGCCATTGATAACGCTCAAAGGTTTCGATCCCGGCGCGCAAGCGAGCGAGGGCGGCTTCCTCGGACAGGTTGTAAAACTCGCCCTCATGGGTGTAGACCCGGCGCATGAACCAGTCCTTGGGGTGGCGGGCCGGTGGGCCGTCGTCGCAATGGTAGTAGCCGTGCAGCACCAATTCGTCGCCGCGCTCGACCCGGCTGTCGAGCAGGCGCCGGAAGCCCGGATGATCGTCCAGCGCATTGGTGTGATGGAAATCCGGCACCACCAGCCAGGTCATCGGTACATGACCGAGAGCGTCGACGGCTTCGACGAAGGGCTGGTAGTCGGGCCAGGTTTGCGGTGCCACATCATGCAAGACCAGTAATACACTGGGTGAGCGATTCATCGGCACGGACCTCATCTCAACCATTGGCCTGTAACGGCAGCTGTTCGCCGAGCACCGCGTAATAGTGCCCGAGCAGGCTGTTGACCACTGAATCCCAGGCGTAATGACGCTCGACATGGCGACGCGCCAGCAAGCCGCGGCGCTGGCAACCTTCGGCGAAGAGCTGCCGCACGGCATTGGCCATGGCCTGTGGATTATTCGGCGCGCACAACAGGCCGCAGTCTTCGTGGACTATTTCGGTGAATGCCCCAGCCGCGACCGCCACCACTGGAATGCCGCTGGCCATGGCTTCGAGGATCACCAGGCCGAAGGTTTCCTGATCGCCGGCATGCAGCAGGGCGTCGGCGCTGGCCATCAGCCGGGCAACTTGCGGCGCCGGACGGAACGCATCAATCACGGTGACGTTGTCCGGCACGATGGCAGGCATTGACGAGCCCACCAGCAGCAGGTGGTAGCGCTCGCCCAGGCGTTTCATGCATTTGAGCAGCACCGGCAGGTTCTTTTCCTTGGAACCGCGTCCGGCGAAGATCAGCAGACGTGTGTCTTCGGCAATGCCCAGCTCGGCCCGCAGTTCCGGGTCGCGGGCGCCGGGGTTGAAGGTCTGGAGGTCCACGCCCAATGGCTGCACATGGACATTACGCACACCCAACCCGGCCAGCTTGTCGGCCATGACCTGGCTGGGAGCCAGGACCCGGTCGAAATTGCCGTACAACTTGCTGACATAGGCTTCGATGTTAGGGGTGAACCAATTGCCCATGCGATTGCTCACCAGCAGGGGCAGGTCGGAGTGATAGAACCCGATGACCGGCACGTCCAGCTGGCGTCGGGCGTCCAGTGCGGCCCAGGCGGTGAGGTAGGGGTCGCCGACTTCGATCAGGTCTGGTTGCAGGTCGCGCAGGGCATTGCGCCAGGGCGCCAGGCGCAACGGGAAGCGGTAGCCCTTGCCGAAGGGCAGCGCAGGGGCGGGCACCTTATAGATCCCATCCTGCTCGCTCAAATGCGCGCCGGGAATCAGCAGACTGTGGCGGATGCCGGGCCGATCCCCCAGGCGACGGTGCTTGGCATCCAGATAAGTGCGCACGCCTCCGCTGGCGGGGGCGTAGAACATGGTTATGTCCGCTATATGCACGATGAACATCCCTCCGGTCTGTGTTCTCCTGTGTTGACCTTTATGAAGAATAGATGTTCGGTTGGGTTGTGGTGGCAGCGAAGCAATGGATGGTCTGGAGGGCCCATCGCGAGCGGGCTCGCGATGGCGGCTTTTCATCCAGCATCACTTCAGCCGACCCACCGCTTTCGCGAGCAAGCCCGCTCCCACAGGGGGTTGGGGCCGGTCGTAGCCTGTGTGCCTCACCGGAAATCCAATGTGGTGCGGGCTTTGCTCGCGAAAGGGCCCTTGGGTGCGCTAGATACGGAAACTGCCTACCAACTGTTTGAGCCGCGCCGCCTGCCGCTCAAGATCGGAGCACGCGCGCAAGGTGGATTGCAGGTTTTCCACACCTTCCTGGTTCAGGGTGTTGATCTCGGTGATGTCCACGTTGATCGATTCCACTACGGCCGTCTGCTCCTCGGTGGCCGTGGCCACCGACTGGTTCATGCCGTCGATTTCACTGATGCGCAAGGTCACGCTGTTCAGGCGTTCGCCAGCCTGGTTGGCGATCTCCACGCTCTCCTGACTGTGGCGCTGGCTGTCATTCATGGTCGTGACCGACGCCCGCGCGCCGACCTGCAATTCCTCGATCATGGTCTGCACCTGTTGCGCCGACTCCTGGGTGCGATGGGCCAGGTTGCGCACCTCATCGGCCACCACGGCAAAACCGCGTCCGGCCTCACCTGCCCGGGCGGCTTCGATCGCCGCGTTGAGGGCCAGCAGGTTGGTCTGTTGGGAAATGCTGGTGATCACTTCCAGAATCTGGCCGATGTTCACGGTCTTGCTATTGAGCGATTCGATGTTGCTGCTTGAGGTGCTCAGCAGGTCGGACAGCCGGTTCATCGCGGCAATGCTGCGGTCCACCACTTGCTGGCCGTCTTCCGCCAGGCCGCGGGCATCGCTGGCCTGATGGGAGGCCTGGGCGGCGTTGCGGGCGATTTCCTGGGCGGCGGCGCCCAATTGGTTGATGGCGGCGGCGACGCTGTTGGTCCGGCTGGACTGTTCGTCGGAGTTGACCATCGACGAATTCGAGGCGCTCACCACGCGTAAGGCGACTTCGTTGACGTGTTCGGTGGCGCAAGACACTTCGCGAATCGACCTGTGGATGCGCTCCACGAAGCGATTGAACGCGGTGCCCAGGATGCCGAATTCGTCCTGGTTCTGGATCGTCAGACGTTTGGTCAGGTCGCCCTCGCCGTCGGCGATGTCCTCCATGGCCCGGGTCATGACATGCAATGGTTGGATCAGGAGGCGGATCAGCATGCTCAGCAGCGCGATAATGAAAACCACGGCAATGACAGTGGCAATCACCGCCGAGGTTCGGAAATTGCTGAGCATCGAGTAGGCCTGATCCTTGTCGACCGACACACCGACGTACCAGTTCACCGAGGGCAGGCCCTTGATCGGCGTGAAGGTGACGATGCGCGTATGGCCGTCGACCTCGACTTCGTTGATCTGGTCGCTGATCTTCGGTGTGTTTTGCGGATAGGCATCGGTCAGCGTCTTCATGACCAGGGCTTTATCGGGATGTACCAGGATCTTGCCGTCGGCGCTGACCAGGTAGGCGTAGCCCATGCCATCGAAATCCACGGTCTTGAGGTTGTCGATGATGGTTTGCAGGCTCAGGTCGCCACCTACCACGCCGACACTTTGTCCGTTGTTCCTGGAGGCGCTGGCGATGGAGATGATCAGTCCGCCGCTGGCGGCATCGATGTAGGGCTCGGTCAGGGTAGCCGTGGCGCTGCTTTCGGCACCTTTGTACCAGGGGCGCACCCGTGGATCGAAACCGTCGGGCATCTTCGCATCGGGGCGTATGATAAAGCTGCCCTTGGCATCGCCCAGGTAGGACGCCATGAAGGTGGAAGTCAGCGCTTTCTGTTCCAGCAGGCGGGTGACGCCGGCCTGGTCTGGCGTGACGGCGATATTCTGGGCCAGGTTTTCGATCAGCAGGATACGGCCGCTCAGCCAGGTCTGGATGTTACTGGCCGTGACGTCACTCATTTCATGCAGGTAGCTGTCGAGGTCGTCACGGATGGCGTTGCGTTGCAGGTAATCGTTGTAGGCGGTAAATGAAGCGAAGGCCGCTATGACGATCAGTGCGGCGGCAATCAGGATTTTATGGCTGAAGCGCAGGTTTTTGTTCATGGCTCGGGGTTCCGCGGAGTCTTATAGCTCTGGGCGTGCTTTTATATGAAAAGTTCGAAAAAAGGCGCCGTGTTGAAAGCTCTGATATTTCCTTCTCTCCCTGGGGAATTATCCGACCGTGTTTTTCACTGAGGTCTGTCGCTTCTTATATCGGCCAACTTGGCCAGAAATTAATCACAGGTGACCACATGCCTGACTCACTGCAACTCGTTATCGGGGCCGACCTTACCGGCCAGCCCATTGGCCAGGCCATGCGCCTGGCGAACCGTCATGGCCTGGTGGCAGGCGCCACCGGCACCGGCAAGACCGTCACCCTGCAACGCCTGGCCGAAGCCTTCAGCGATGCCGGCGTGGCCGTATTCGCGGCAGACATCAAAGGCGACCTGTGCGGACTCGGCGCCGCCGGCAACCCCCAGGGCAAAGTCGCCGAGCGCATTGCCAGCATGCCCTGGCTCGAGCACAGGCCCCGGGCCTACCCAGTGACCCTGTGGGACGTTCACGGCCAGTCCGGTCACCCACTGCGCACCACCCTGAGCGAGATGGGGCCGTTGTTGCTCGGCAGCCTGCTGGAGTTGACCGACAGCCAGCAGGCTGCGTTGTACGCCGCGTTCAAAGTGGCGGATCGTGAAGGCCTGTTGTTGCTGGACCTCAAGGACCTGAAGGCGCTGCTCAATCACCTCAAGGACAACCCGGCACTGTTGGGGGACGATGCGGCGCTGATGACCACCGGCTCCAGCCAGGCGCTGTTGCGGCGCTTGTCCACACTGGAACAACAGGGGGCCGACGCGTTGTTTGGCGAGCCGGCCTTGCAGCTCGAAGACATCCTGCATCCGGACGGCGACGGCCGCGGCCGCATTCATTTGCTGGACGCCAGTCGCCTGGTCCACGAGGCGCCCAAGGTCTACGCGACGTTCCTGTTGTGGCTACTGGCCGAGTTGTTCGAGCAATTGCCCGAGCGCGGCGATGCGGATAAACCGCTGCTGGCGCTGTTTTTCGACGAGGCACATCTGCTGTTCGCCGGCACGCCGAAGGCGTTGCAGGAGCGGTTGGAGCAAGTGGTGCGCCTGATCCGCTCCAAAGGCGTCGGGGTGTACTTCGTTACGCAATCCCCAGGTGACCTGCCGGACGATGTCCTGGCGCAGTTGGGATTACGCATCCAGCATGGCTTGCGGGCCTTTACCGCCAAGGAACAAAAATCCCTGCGGGCAGTGGCGGACGGTTTCCGGCCAAACCCGCAGTTCGATGCCCTGGCGGTGCTTACCGAGCTGGGCATCGGCGAGGCCCTGGTGGGCACCCTGCAGGAAAAAGGTACGCCGGAGATGGTCCGGCGGGTGTTGGTGGCGCCGCCGCAGTCGCGAATCGGGCCGTTGACCGAGGCCGAGCGAGCCGGATTGATCGCCCGTTCGCCATTGCAGGGCCGTTACGATAAACCCATTGACCGCGAATCGGCCTATGAAGTGCTGATGGGCCGCAAGGGCCTGGAGCCCGAAGTGGCGCCAGGCAAACCGGCGGCCGAGGAGCCGAGCTTTACCGAAAAGGCCGGGGAGTTTCTTGGCACGGCGGCAGGCCAGGCATTGAAATCGGCGATGCGCCAGGCGGCCAATCAACTGGGACGACAGTTAGTGAGAGGATTGATGGGGTCGTTGCTGGGGGGGAGTAAGCGGCGGTAGCTGAGAACCGAGGTGTCTTCATTGCGAGCAGGCTCGCTCCCACAGGGGATCGCAAGTGGTTCAACGGGGGAGCGAGCCTGCTCGCGATGGCGGCCAGCCTGCCGACGGAGAACTCAGGGCTTGGCCCTGGCATGGGCCGCCAACCGCTCCAGCGCTGCCCGCAGGCTCGGGTCGCTGATGCCGTCCGCGGTGGCCTGGATGGTTTCGGCGGCGTCGGTGGACAGGTCCAGGGTGTGCCCCTTGGCCCCGACCTGTACGGTGGGGGGCTGCACCTTGAAGAGAATCCGCGTGAGGCTGGCAAACTCCTCGAATGCCTGTAGCTGACGCAGCAGGCGTTTTTGCTGGTAGCGCAGGCGCGTGGCCCAGTGGCCGTCCGTGACGATCAACAGCAAACTGCCTTCGCGCCAGGAGGCCACGTGGCAGTGTTCGCGGGCGGCGGGCTGCAGCTGGCTGTCCAGCAGGCGTTGCAGATGGCCCAGGCGCCTGGCGTGGCCGAAGATGGCTTTCAGCGGTTTGGCTTCGCGCAACAGAACGGCGGGAGCCTTGGCTGGGAGGGGGCGGAAGGCCATGAACGTATACCGCGAGTGACAGAGGCGCCATGGTAGCAGAAAGTGCCAGGTACGCTTCGGGCAATGGCTGTTTACTCACACAAACAGTAGGAAGTTATGCGTTTTGTGGGTTGAACTTCGCGTAAAAGCCCTTATTTTAGGAGGGCCCCGTCACAGCGCTGTGCCAGCATCGTGGATAACGCCACTTTCCTCACCATCGTTTCCGGGTAGAATGCTCGTTCGCATGCGGCCATGAGGGCTGCACGGGCGACTCATGGGGCCGCCCTCCATCCCTTTAGTGTGGAAGATCCTGCCGATATGTTTGCGCCTTTGTTAAAGAAACTCTTTGGAAGCAAGAACGAGCGTGAAGTCAAACGCATGCTCAAGACGGTACAGATCGTCAATGCCTTCGAAGAGCAAATGGTGGCCCTTTCGGACGATCAGTTACGCGCCAAGACTGCCGAATTCAAGGACCGCATCGCCAAGGGGGAAACCCTCGACCAGCTCCTGCCCGAAGCCTTTGCGGTTGCCCGCGAAGCCGGCAAGCGGGTCATGGGCATGCGCCACTTCGACGTCCAGTTGATCGGCGGCATGACCCTGCACGAAGGCAAGATCGCCGAAATGCGCACCGGTGAGGGTAAAACCCTGGTGGCGACCCTGGGCGTCTACCTCAACGCATTGTCCGGCAAGGGCGTGCATGTGGTGACGGTCAACGACTACCTGGCTCGCCGCGACGCCAACTGGATGCGCCCGCTGTACGAATTCCTCGGGCTGACCGTCGGCGTGGTCACGCCGTTCCAACCGCCGGAAGAGAAGCGTGCCGCCTACGCTGCCGACATCACCTACGGCACCAACAACGAATTCGGTTTCGATTACCTGCGCGACAACATGGCGTTCAGCCTGGAAGAAAAATTCCAGCGCGAACTCAATTTCGCGGTCATCGACGAAGTCGACTCCATCCTCATCGACGAAGCCCGTACCCCGCTGATCATTTCCGGTCAGGCCGAGGACAGCTCCAAGCTGTACATGGAGATCAACAAGTTGATCCCGCAGCTCAAGCTGCACGTCGAGGAAGTGGAAGGCGAAGTGACCCAGGCCGGGCACTTCACCGTTGACGAGAAGACCCGTCAGGTCGAACTCAACGAAGCCGGCCACCAGTACATCGAGGAAGTGCTGACCCGCGTCGGCCTGCTGGCCGAAGGCGAAAGCCTGTATTCGGCCCATAACCTGGGCCTGCTGACCCACGTCTATGCCGGCCTGCGTGCCCACAAGCTGTTCCATCGCAACGTCGAATACATCGTGCAGGACGGCCAGGTGGTGCTGGTCGACGAACACACCGGTCGTACCATGCCGGGCCGTCGCCTGTCCGAAGGCCTGCACCAGGCCATCGAAGCCAAGGAAGGCCTGAATATCCAGGCCGAGAGCCAGACACTGGCCTCGACCACCTTCCAGAACTACTTCCGCCTGTACAACAAGCTGTCCGGCATGACCGGTACCGCCGACACCGAAGCGTTCGAGTTCCACCAGATCTACGGCCTGCAAGTAGTGGTGATCCCGACGAACAAGCCGCTGGCGCGTAAAGACTACAACGACCTGGTGTTCCTGACCGCCGAAGAGAAGTACGCGGCGATCATCAACGACATCAAGGACGGCATGGCCCAGGGTCGTCCGATCCTGGTGGGTACCGCCACCATCGAAACCTCCGAGCACATGTCCGCATTGCTCAACAAGGAAGGCATCGAGCACAAGGTCCTCAACGCCAAGTTCCACGAGAAGGAAGCCGAGATCATCGCCCAGGCCGGTCGCCCGGGTGCGTTGACCATCGCCACCAACATGGCTGGTCGTGGTACCGACATCCTGCTGGGCGGCAACTGGGAAGTGGAAGTCGCCTCCCTGGAAAACCCGACCCCCGAGCAGATCGCGCAGATCAAGGCCGACTGGCAGAAGCGTCACCAGCAGGTGCTCGAGTCCGGTGGTTTGCAGGTGATCGCTTCCGAGCGCCATGAATCGCGCCGTATCGACAACCAGTTGCGTGGCCGTGCCGGTCGCCAGGGTGACGCCGGTTCCAGCCGCTTCTACCTGTCCCTGGAAGACAGCCTGATGCGTATCTTCGCCTCTGACCGGGTGAAGAACTTCATGAAGGCTCTGGGCATGCAGCCTGGCGAAGCGATCGAACACCGGATGGTGACGAACGCCATCGAAAAGGCCCAGCGCAAGGTCGAAGGACGCAACTTCGATATCCGCAAGCAATTGCTCGAGTTCGACGACGTCAACAACGAACAGCGTAAAGTGATCTATCACATGCGTAACAGTTTGTTGGCCGCCGACAACATCGGCGACACCATCGCCGACTTCCGCCAGGAAGTGCTCGACGCAACCGTCAGCGCCCACATTCCACCGCAGTCGCTGCCGGAGCAGTGGGACATTGCCGGCCTGGAAGCTGCCTTGCGCAGCGACTTCGGCGTGTCGTTGCCGATCCAGCAGTGGCTCGACGAAGACGACCACCTGTACGAAGAAACCCTGCGCGAAAAGCTGCTGGCCGAACTGATCGCCGCGTACAACGAGAAGGAAGACCAGGCTGGCGCCGAAGCGCTGCGCTCCTTCGAGAAGCAGATTGTGCTGCGGGTACTGGACGACCTGTGGAAAGACCACCTGTCGACCATGGATCACCTGCGCCACGGTATCCATTTGCGCGGTTACGCCCAGAAGAACCCGAAGCAGGAATACAAGCGTGAATCCTTCACCTTGTTCTCCGAGCTGCTGGATTCGATCAAGCGCGACTCGATCCGTGTGCTGTCCCACGTTCAGGTCCGCCGCGAAGACCCGGCCGAAGAGGAAGCCCGACTGCGTCAGGAAGCCGAGGCCCTGGCCGCGCGCATGCAGTTCGAACACGCCGAAGCCCCAGGCCTGGAAGTGACCCAGGCTCAGGAAGAGGGGGTCGATGTGGATGTCGCCCTGGCGACCGCGCCGGTGCGCAACGAGCAGAAGCTGGGCCGTAACGAGTTGTGCTACTGCGGTTCGGGCAAGAAATACAAGCATTGCCACGGGCAGATCCAGTAACGCCCGTCTCAAACGCTGAACGACCCGCGCCGCGACAGGCAACCTCTGTCGCGGCGTTTTGCCATTTGATTCAGACATACATTTATTGAGGAGCGCATTCATGGCTGTTGGTCTTGGTCCGTTGCCAACGTTGCACCCGGTTGCCGGTTTTGAACTCGGTATCGCCTCGGCGGGCATCAAGCGCCCCGGGCGCAAGGATGTGGTGGTCATGCGTTGCGCCGAAGGCTCGACGGTTGCCGGCGTATTCACCCTCAACGCCTTTTGTGCCGCCCCGGTCATCCTGGCCAAGCAACGTGTCCAGGGGCCGGTGCGCTACCTGCTGACCAACACCGGCAATGCCAATGCAGGCACCGGTGCGCCAGGGCTGGCCGCCGCCGAGCGCACCTGCGCCAAGCTGGCCGAGCTGACCGGCGTTGACGCCGCTCAGGTGCTACCGTACTCCACGGGTGTGATCGGTGAGCCGCTGCCGGTCGAGAAGATCGAAGGTGCGCTGCAGGCCGCCCTCGATGACCTGTCGGAAAACAACTGGGCCGCCGCCGCCACCGGCATCATGACCACCGACACCTTGCCCAAGGGCGCGAGCCGTCAATTCCAGCACGACGGCGTCACCGTCACCGTCACCGGCATCAGCAAGGGCGCCGGCATGATCCGCCCGAACATGGCGACCATGCTCGGCTACATCGCGACTGACGCCAAAGTCTCCCGCCAGGTGCTGCAGGACCTGATGCTCGACGGCGCGAACAAGTCGTTCAACCGCATTACCATCGACGGCGATACATCGACCAACGACTGCTGCATGCTGATCGCCACCGGCAAGGCCAACCTGCCGGAAATCACCGAAGCCAGCGGCCCGCTGTTCGCGGCCCTGAAGCAGGCGGTGTTCGAAGTGTGCATGGAAGTGGCCCAGGCCATCGTCCGTGACGGCGAGGGTGCAACCAAGTTTGTGACTGTGCAAGTCAACGGTGGTGGCAATCATCAGGAATGCCTGGATGTCGGCTACACCGTGGCGCATTCGCCGCTGATCAAGACCGCGCTCTTCGCCTCTGACCCGAACTGGGGGCGGATCCTCGCGGCGGTCGGCCGTGCCGGCGTGCCGGACCTGGACGTGAGCAAGATCGACGTGTTCCTCGGCGAAGTCTGCATCGCCAGCCAGGGCGCCCGCGCCGCGACCTACACCGAGGCCCAGGGGGCGGCGGTGATGCAACAGGAAGAAATCACCATCCGCATCGAGCTGGGGCGCGGTGATTGCAGCGAGACGATCTGGACCACTGACTTGTCCCACGAGTACGTCAAGATCAACGCTGAGTATCGGACTTAAGACAGAGTCGTCCCATTCGCGAGCAAGCCCGCTCCTACAGGAGATTTGAGGTGTGAACACTTTTTATGTCACGCATCAATTCAGTGTGGGAGCGGGCTTGCTCGCGAAGGCGGCGAGGCGGCTGCACACTGTTGAGCTGAAACTGCCCGAGGTGAATGTGGCCCAAGTCGAAACCCTTTATCAATGGCTGGCGGCGCTCAAGGCGTGGCAAACGGCCGGCCTGGAGGACATCGCGCGGTGAAACGAGTACACGTAGCGGCGGCGGTCATTCGTGACGCTGCCGGCAAGATCCTGATCGCCCGACGGGCCGACACCCAGCACCAGGGTGGCCTGTGGGAATTTCCCGGTGGCAAGGTCGAGGCCGACGAATCCGTCGAGACGGCCCTGGCCCGGGAACTTCATGAGGAGCTGGGAATTGTGGTCGACGCTGCCCGGCCATTGATCAAGGTGCGTCACGATTACCCGGATAAACAGGTTTTGCTGGATGTCTGGGAAGTCTCGGCGTTCTCCGGCGAACCCCATGGTGCCGAAGGGCAACCGCTGGCCTGGGTCACGGCTCGCGACCTGACCAACCATGAGTTTCCGGCAGCCAACCAGCCGATCGTGGCGGCGGCTCGCTTGCCCGGCGAATACCTGATCACCCCGGAAGGCCTTGAAACACCGGCCCTGTTGCGGGGAATGCAGAAGGCTATCGCCGGTGGGATCAAGCTGGTCCAGCTGCGGGCGCCCAATGGCTACGATCCGCAATACCGTGATTTGGCGGTGGATGCGGCGGGATTGTGTGCCGGCAAGGCCCAGTTGATGCTCAAGGGGCCTTTCGAATGGCTGGGGGACTTCCCTTCCGCCGGTTGGCACGTTACCGTCGCGCAACTGCGCAAGCATGCGGCGGCCGGCCGTCCATTCGGCAAGGACCGTTGGCTGGCCGCTTCCTGTCATAACGCCGAGGAACTCTCCCTGGCGCAGCAGATGGACGTGGACTTCGTGACGCTCTCGCCCGTGCAACCGACCCAGACCCATCCCGAGGCCCAGCCATTGGGTTGGGCCGAGGCTGCCCGGCTGATCGAGGGCTTCAACCGTCCGGTATATCTGCTGGGCGGAGTGGGGCCTGCCGAGCGGCAGAAGGCCTGGGAGGCCGGCGCGCAGGGTGTGGCGGGGATTCGGGCGTTCTGGCCTGATGCCTGATTTGTGGTGTGGCTGCCGGCGCCTTCGCGAGCAAGCCCGCTCCCACAGTTGACCGAGTTCTTCAGGAGGAACGCGCTTCAACTGTGGGAGCGGGCTTGCTCGCGAAGACGGCCTGACAGGCAATGATATCTGTGATCACTCCCCAGGCTTGGCCGCTGCCACCCAAAGCACCTCCGCCACACCCTGGCGCCGGGCAATCGCCCGCGCCGCCACGAACAACAGATCCGACATTCGATTGATATAGGCCAACCCCGGTCCCGCCAGCGGCTCCACGGCGTTCAATTGCTGGCAACGTCGCTCGGCACTGCGGGCCAGGCTGCGGCAGACGTGGGCCTGGGCCACCAGGGTCGAGCCGCCGGGCAGGATGAAGTTTTCCAGTGGCCCCAGCTCTTCGTTCCACAGATCGATGGCCGCTTCCAGTCGCTCGACTTCCGCCGTGGTCAATGCCTGATAGGCCGGCATTGCCAGTTCGCCACCCAGGTCGAACAACCGATGCTGACAGGGTGCCAACACTTCGATGATCTCCCTTAGCGCCGGGTATCGGCTCGCCTCGTCGATGAGCGCGGCCAGCAGCAACCCCAGTTGGCTGTTCAAGCTATCCACTTCGCCGATGGCCTCGACCCGTGGGTGGTCCTTCGCCACGCGACGACCATCGCCCAACCCGGTTTCACCCTTGTCGCCGGTGCGGGTGTAAATCTTCGACAGGCGAAAGCCCATGCTCAGCGCTCCAGTTGCTTTTGTTCTTGGGGCATCATCGAAATGCCCGCCAGGGGCAGGCGCAAGGTGAAGCAGGTGCCCTGGCCCGGCGCCGACTGCACTTCCATCTGGCCCTTGTGGTTATTGGTGATGATGAAATACGACACCGACAGCCCCAGGCCCGTGCCCTGGCCGATTTCCTTGGTGGTGAAGAAGGGCTCGAAGGTGCGTTTGCGCACGTTCTCGCTCATGCCGATGCCGTTGTCCTCGACCTGGATTTCCGCCCAGGGCGGGTTCAGCCGCGTGCGCAGGGTAATGCGCCCGGGTTCGCTGTCGTCCTGGCGTTGGTGGATGGCCTGGGCGGCGTTTTTCAACAGGTTGAGCAGCACCTGCTCCAATTCGTTGGCGGTGCCGGGTACCGGGCCCAGGTTCGGGTCGAACTGACGGATGATTGCCTGGCCCTTGAAGTCGAAGCCGATCGCCAGGTCGAAGTCGTTGCCGGCGATTTCCACCGCCTGGTCGATCAGGGCCGGCAGGTCGCAAGGGGCCATTTGTCGCGTGCTGCGGCGGCTGAAACTGAGCATGTGGGTGACGATTTTCGCCGCGCGGGCGCCGGCCTGCTGGATGCCATCGAGCAACTGCGGGATGTCCCGGCCCTGGAGGTATTGATTGACCACCTGCAGTTCGATGCCCAGTTGCTCGGCCTGTTCGAGATTCTTGGGCAGTTCCGGTGACAGGCGCCGGCGGATGTTCTGCACGTTGTGCAGGATGGCCCCCAGTGGGTTGTTGATCTCATGGGCCATGCCCGCCGCGAGGCCGCCGACCGAGAGCATTTTTTCCGATTGCACCATCATTTCTTCCAGCGACAGGCGCTGGGTAATGTCGTCGATGCGGATCACCACCCCGCGTCCGGCACCACCCATCAGCGGATAGAAGGTCAGGGCGTAGTGCCGGGCTTCATCGTCCTTGGTCCAGGTGACGCGTTCGATCTTCGCCACCGTGTGCTGCTCGACCGTTTGCTTGAGCTGCGGCAGGTACGGCTTGAGGGGTTCGAAGGCGAGGAAGATCGGCTGGTTCAATGCTTCGTCCAGCCGGGTGCCGGAAAGGGCGCTGGCCTCCTGGTTCCATTGGGTGACATAAAGCTGTTCGTCGAGAGCGATCAGGGCCGACGGCATGGAGTCGATAATGCTGTTGAGGTAGTTCTGAAAGCCGGTGAGCTTTTTCTCGATCTTGCTGCGCACCTGGACTTCGAGTTCCAGCTTGCGGTTGGTATGCCGGGTTTCTTCCGCCAGGCCCTGGGCCTGGTCGTAGGCCGCCTGGGAGTCGTCCCGGGCGCGCTTGAGCTGCTGCTCCCGGGCCTCGATCCGCGACAGCATGGTATTGAAGGCTTCGGCCAGGCTGCCGATTTCGTCGTGGTTGCCACGGGCGGCGCGCAGGGAATAGTTTTCTTCCCGGGTGACCTGGCGCGACAGCTCTTCCAACTGATGAATCGGCTGGGTGATCAGGCGTTTGATCTGCTGGGCGATGACCAGCCACAGCAGCACGCTGAAAATCAGGATGCCGAGGCTGGCGGTCAGGGTGCCGGTGTAGAACGCCGTGGGCAGTTCACTGCTGGCGACCAGCAGCAGGTGGCCCGGCGCGGTACCGGGGCGGGGCAGGGTGATGACCTGGTTGCTGCGGAATTCACCGGCCTGCCAGGCTTGCACATTGCGGAAATGATCCGGCAGCCTGAGCTTCTCACCCTGTTGCAGTTGCGCCAGGCGTTCGCCCTCGCCGTCATACAGCGCCGCCGCCCGCAGCGGGGCGTAGCTGTTGAGTTCGTCAAGCAGGCGCTTGGCGCCTTGTGGCGATTGCAGGGCATCGGAGATCAGGCTCGGATTGGCGATCAGTCGGCCGATGGTTTGCAGGGCCTGGGGGGCCATGCTTTCCTGGGAAATGTAATAGGCGGCGCTGATAAAGGTCAGGTTGGCGACCAGCAGGACAGTGGTCAATAACACCAGCAGGGCGGCCAACAGTTTCTGGCCGACCGGCAGGTTTTCAAGGCGCTGGCGCAATGGCATCAGATTCGTCGCTGAAAAGGAACACCAGGCCAGCGTAGCCGCTGCTCAGTCGCTGGGCAATCCGAGGTTGTCCAAGTGAGCGATCAGGCGCTGGCGCAGCTGTTCCAGATGCGGTATCGCCAGCTCGTGCCGCCGGGCGGCCTTGCAGGCGTGGCCGAGCAGATAGCTGATTTCAGTGCGGCGCCGGTTGGCGACATCCTGGTGCATCGAGGAGTAATTGGCCGCCGTGGCCTGGATCACCCGTTCGACTTCCGGCTGCAAGTCCTCGGCCGCCGCGGGCTGGCCGCAGCGTTCGAGCAGATCAGTCAGTTCCGCGCACAGGGTTGCCACTTCGCAGCGATGTTCCTGCAAGCCACCATTCTTGCAGTGATACAGCACAGTCAGCGGGTTGATCGCACAGTTGAGGGCCAGTTTTCGCCAGAGCCGGGTGAGGATGTCCGCGCTCCATGCGTGGGGGATTCCGGCGGCGCTCAGGTCGTCCAACCAGAACGGCGCCACGGGGTGGGCGGGGTCACCAAGCCACGTGTAGCCGTGACCGGCGAACACCACGCGCCAGTCGCCGTCGCGGAACGCGCCTTCGGTGCTGGAGGCACTGATACAACGGGCCTGGGGGACGCGGTTCGCCACCGCGTCCTGGCTGCCGAGGCCATTCTGCAACAGGATCAGTTCCGACTCGGCGTCCAGGCGATGGGCCACCGAGGCCACGGCCGCCTCTGCGTCATAGGCTTTACAGGCCAATAGCAGGCGTTTGATGGGCTCGGGGCTGTCCGCCGTTTCCCCAGGCACCGGGTAGCGCTGCGTTTGGCCCTGTTCCACCAGTGTCAGGCCACCGCTTGCCCGATACGCCTGCATCCGGGCTTCATTGCGCAACACCAGGCGCACCGGCAGGCCGGCCCGCGCCAGGCGCGTGGCCCACAACGTGCCAAGACTGCCGGCCCCCAGGACATGCCAGGTCGTGGACATCAGTTTTTTACTCGGTTTGGCGCAGGCATCTGAGGGGCTCGCGGTATCGGCAAGAAAAGACCCGTTATAATGAGCCCGATTTTAACCACAAGCCTAGCGCGCGCCTTTGTTACTGGCGCGCCTTTTTATTTGGAGAACACTACATGCCGTCATTCGACGTGGTATCCGAACTGGACAAACACGAAGTCACCAACGCCGTTGAAAACGCCGTCAAGGAACTCGACCGTCGTTATGACCTCAAGGGCAAAGGCAGCTTCGAATTCAAGGAAAAGGACCTGACCGTCAACCTGACCGCCGAAGCCGAATTCCAGCTCGAGGCGATGATCGAGATCCTCAAGATGGCGCTGGTCAAGCGCAAGATCGACGTGCAATGCCTTGAAATCAAGGATGCCTATGCCTCGGGCAAGGTGATGAAACAGGAAGCCGTGCTCAAGGAAGGCATCGACAAGGAGCTGGCAAAGAAGATTGTCGCTCACATCAAGGATGCCAAGCTCAAGGTCCAGGCCGCCATCCAGGGTGAGCAGGTGCGGGTTACCGGCAAGAAGCGCGACGACTTGCAGGAGGCCATCGCAGCGCTGCGCGCCAAAGAATTCGGTATGCCGCTACAGTTCAATAACTTCCGCGACTGACAGGACGCCAGGCTGTTCAGGAATAGGGTGGTGGGGGAGCAGCCTTCCCCGCCACATTCGTGCTTACGGTAATAAAGGAGAGTCGAATGGACTTGAATGCAGAAGTGGATCACCTGATCGAGACCTCCCAGGCCGCGATACCAATGGTCATGGAGTACGGCAGCCGTGTGTTGCTGGCTGTCATCACCCTGGCCATCGGCTGGTGGTTGATCAACAAGGTCACGCAAAAACTGGGTGCGCTGCTGGCCCTGCGTAACGCTGACCTGGCATTGCAAGGGTTTATCAGTACCCTGGCCAATATCATCCTGAAGATATTGTTGGCGATCAGCGTCGCGTCGATGATCGGCGTGGAAACCACCTCGTTCGTTGCTGCCATCGGTGCGGCGAGCCTGGCAATTGGCCTGGCGTTGCAGGGCAGCCTGGCAAACTTCGCCGGCGGCGTGCTGATCCTGCTGTTTCGCCCGTTCCGCATTGGCGACTGGATCGAAGCCCAAGGCATCGCTGGCACGGTCGACAGCATCCAGATTTTCCATACCGTGTTGCGCACCGGTGACAACAAGACGGTGATCGTGCCCAACGGCAACCTGTCGAACGGCATTATCACCAACACCAATCGTCAGCCGACCCGCAAAGTGGTGTTCGATGTGGGGGTGGATTACCAGGCTGACCTGCAAAAAGCGCGCGAGGTCTTGTTGAATCTGGCCAAGGATGAGCGCGTATTGGCCGATCCGGCACCTGAAGCGGTGATTTCCACCCTGGGCGACAGTTCGATCACGGTGTCGTTGCGGGTGTGGGTCAAGACTGCGGATTACTGGAGTGTCATGTTCATGTTCAATGAACAGGCGCGGGATCGCTTGAAGGATGCGGGGATTGATATTCCGTTTCCGCAGCGGGTGATTCGTGTGGTGCAGGAAGAGGCGGCGAGATAACAACATAGATGTAACCTGTCGATTGGGTCAGGTTATATTTAGCTAGCTTGCTATTTATGAAGTTGCGTCAGATTGTTTTTATCGGACACATAAAAAAACCGCTCACCTGGATCAGGTGAGCGGTTTTTTGTTTGTTGCGGGTGTAGCTAACGAATGACCGCTGAGTTACAGGATGCTCAGTGGGTATTCGGCGATGATACGGAAGTCGTTAACGTCGCCAGTTACGTTAGAGGACGCACGGTAGAACGCTTGGCGCACGCGGAAGGAGAGGTCCTTGGCTGGGCCGCTTTGCAGGACATACTTGGTTTCGATATCCAGTTCGTGCTCTTTGCCTTCGCCGGTATCGGTAGAGATGTTGTCACCCTTAACGTAACGGGTCATGAAGCTCAGACCAGGTACGCCGTAGGTTTTCATGTTCAGGTCGTAACGAGCCTGCCACGAACGCTCATCTGCGAAGTTGAAGTCGGAGTACTGAATGGAGTTGGCCAGGAAAATCGTGCCGCCGCCATCCACGCCGTAAACATAACCGGTGTCACCGGTAGAGCGTTGGTGAGCCAGGGTAAATTTATGAGCCCCGATGGAGTAGGCTGCTGCGAGGGACCAGATACGGTTGTCAATGTCACCGTTCAGCTCTTGACCCTGACTTTTGCTGCGATAGCCGTTGAAGTCGAAGTTCAGGGACTGATCTTCGTTGATCGGCAGGGTGTAGTTGGCGTTGATGTATTGCTTCTTGAAGTAGTCATCTACATCGGAAGCAGCTACGCCGGCTACGAAATTGTCAGTGAACTGGTAGGTTGCACCAGCAATGTCAGCGGACGTCAGGCCGGCGGTATGTGGGCCGTTGATGCTGTCACGTCCCATTTGTTGCTGGGCATTCATTGCGGTGAAGTGACCAGCGGTCAGCTCCAGGCCTTTGATTTCCTTGCTGGTGATCAAAGTACCGGTTGCATATTCCGGCAGCAGACGGCTGTCGTCAGTAGAGAAGACAGGGCTGGTGGTTTGCTGGTTACCGTATTTCAGAACGGTGTCGGAGAAGCGCAGTTTGACAGCTGCACCAGCTTTCGATTGGCTCTTTTCAGGATGACCGTCGCTGTCGGAAGCGAACAGGTTGTTGCCTTGACGGCCTTCACCACCGTCCAGTCGGACAGTGCTGCCTACGTACGCATCAAGACCAAAACCAATGGTGCCTTGAGTGAAACCGGACTCGTAAGTGACCAGTTCGCTGAGGCCGGTATCTTCACGATAGCCATTTTTGAAGCCGCCACCTGGCAAGGCGATGTTGCCGCCGCCGTTCCGTTGATCGCGATTCATGTACTCAATGCGAGTTTTAGCTTTCAGGCTTTGATCTTCCAGGAAGCCTTTGGATTCCTCTTGGGAAGACGCCACTGCGAACTGCGAAACACCGGCCGAAACAGCCAGTGCGATCATGCTCCACTTCATCACGCGCATCGTGATTTGCTCCTTTGGTTTTTAGAAGAGTACTGCCGTCCCACCTGTTTTTTTATCTGGGCGGCTCTTTCTTTTTGTGTCGGCGCAAATTTATATCACGACGACATCATTGGCGATACTTGCCCATCCAACCTTCCAGCTTCTTCACGACCATGTCGCCAATGGCTCGATCCATGTCGTAATGGGGCTGTTCCGACGCAATCGGGTTTCGCAATTTGAATATTGCTTTTCTTTCTTCGGCGTCGGTGTAAAGAGTCCTTTGTTACTGCACTTGAAGCTCCTGAGGGCAACCTTGCCACTTTATTTATAGGCCAACAGGTTTTCGTTCCGACGATTGCCTGAGGGCGATGTCCGGGATGAATGCAACAAGTATGCACAAACCCGAAATTTGTTCACAGTTTTTTCACACTCTTCCGTTTGACGCGGTGAAACCTCATGAAACCGGGGGGCAAAGGCCTTGTTTTAAATAGGGTTGACTGCTGTGCCGCTATCGTGTTTGAAAACTGAAAATGGCCCTCGACAACCAAAAACGTTACCGGTTCACCCTGCCAGTGAGTAAATCCCGGATGCTTCGTGCACTGAGCGTAGACGCTTTGTGCAGTTTTGGTGCAAAAAACTTCATGAGTCGCGCATGGCTCTGTGTTTCTCCCCATCAGGATGCTGACGTTTCCGTACTCCCGGGAGATTGCTGCGCTGAAATGGTGCGCGCTGTTACCGCGTGGAGAAGGTCGGACCCGAAAACAGGCATTTCAGTCAAGGCCGGAGGGGCGCAGTGAACGTTCAGTCATTCGCGGGTATGCTGCGAGTATCCAATGCAGGCCCAAACCGGGCAGCCCCGATAACGAGCAAGGAGTACGCGCGGTGTTTGTTTTAGATCCACAACTGCAGCAGGACACATTGCCCATTGGCGATTTCCCACTGTGCCGGTTGCTGCTGTCCAATGATTCGAATTACCCGTGGTTCATTCTGGTGCCAAGGCGGGAAGATATCAGCGAGTTGTTTCAGCTCGATGACGTTGATCAACGCCAGCTGTGGAAAGAGACCACCGCGCTGGCGGAAACCCTCAAGGACTCTTTCGACGCTGACAAGTTGAACATTGCGGCGTTGGGTAACGTCGTCAGCCAGTTGCACATGCATGTCATCGTGCGCAGGCGTGAGGATGTGGCCTGGCCGTCGCCGGTCTGGGGCAAGCACCCGGCCCGGCCTTATAATGCGGAGCAGGTGGCGGCCATTCGCGAGCGGTTGCGGATGGCCCTGACCGATGATTTCAAGTTTGTGGAGGGTTGAACCGTGGATCTTGAGGCGCGTGTTACCGATCTGGAAACTCGCCTGGCATTTCAGGATGACACCATCCAGGCGTTGAATGATGTGTTGGTGGAGCAGCAGCGGGTCGTCGAGCGTTTGCAATTACAGATGGCGGCGTTGCTCAAGCGGCAGGAGGAAATGGCTGGGCAGTTCGAATCCGTCGAGGAAGAGGCGCCGCCCCCGCATTACTGATCGTCCGAGCGACGAGGCATAAAAAAACCGCGATGCAGCCTGGCTGCTCGCGGTTTTTTCATGCCTGGAATCAGCGGCGCGGCAGTGCGGCGATGACGTCTTCGGCTTGCAGGCCTTTGTCGCGGTGCATCACGGAGAACTCCACGCGCTGGCCTTCGACCAGGACGCGATGGCCTTCGCCGCGGATGGCCCGGAAATGCACGAAAATGTCATCGCCGGAGTCACGGGAGATGAAGCCGAAGCCCTTGGAGGTGTTGAACCACTTCACGGTGCCGGTATCACGATTGGACATGTCGTAGTTCTGCGGCGCGGCGGTCGGCGACGACTTCTTGTAGAAGCTGGCGGCCAGGTGCAGTGCCACGGCAAGCAACGCCGCAGTGAGGCTGAACAGGACGGCCGGTTGACCGCTGATTTCCGGCATCGGAGCCAGCAGGCTCAGGGTTTGCAAGGCAACGGCCAGCACCAGCAGTACGCTGACCAGGTTTTGCAATTGATGACGAGGACCTTTGTGCCAGTAAGGAATGACAGGTGCGAGGATCAGGTTGAGCAGGCCGAAGAAGGCCAGGTAAAGCGCATCGGGATGTTGCAGGTAAGGTGTGGCTTCGGAACCCAGGCTAGGGATGAAGGACAGCAGCAGGGCAGCTGCGCCCATTAGCAAGTGGACGATTTTCAACATTTTGATTGACTCACGGTTAAGACGGATCACAAGGAAGAGCTGGTCGGGTGCGGTTCGCTTCAGAACAATGAGAGGCGCTGGACACGTACCCGATTCAGCCTATGCGCCACACCCAGGAAAATAGGCGTAGCGACACACTGCCTATTTAACAGCAAAGCCTTGGCCTTCTCAAACTCGTAACAGGTGCGCACGGCGCTGTTCGTCGGCCGGAAAGCTGCACGCATGTGGGAGGGGTATTTATCCTGCTGATAGCGCATAGCCTGGAACTGTCCGATGTCTTGGCTTGTCGGTTCAGGAGGTTAGGCGATTTGTCGCAGGCCACTGGCGAAAACACCCGCTACGCTGTGGAATTCATCACCGTCAGGAGATCAACCAACATGGCAATTGATATCGGTATCAGTGAAGAAGATCGCAAGTCCATCGTCGATGGGCTTTCACGCTTGTTGTCGGACACCTACGTGTTGTATCTCAAGACCCACAATTTCCACTGGAACGTCACGGGGCCGATGTTTCGGACCCTGCATCTGATGTTCGAGGAGCAATACAACGAGCTGGCGTTGGCGGTGGATCTGATTGCCGAGCGCATTCGTGCGCTCGGCTTTCCCGCGCCGGGAGCTTATTCGGTGTATGCGCGCTTGTCTTCCATCAAGGAAGAGGAGGGCGTGCCCTGTGCCGAAGACATGATCCGGCAACTGGTCGATGGCCAGGAGGCGGTGACGCGCACGGCCCGCGGTATCTTCCCCTTGCTGGACAAGGTCAGCGACGAGCCGACCGCCGATCTGCTGACCCAACGCATGCAGGTTCATGAAAAGACTGCGTGGATGTTGCGCTCTCTGTTGGACGAGCGGTAAGCCTCTGGCGGGCGATGGTGGGTGGCATGGCATCATCGCCCGCGTGTGCAACTATTGGTTTCCTGGTATCGGGTTTTCCGATCAGTCGTGTGTCTGCTGTCGAGGTCACCCATCGTGTGTAGGACGATGTAATTCATCGTCTATTTGCTGTTGGCTTGTCCTACGTTGCCGGTCAAAAAGTCATCTGGATCTGGCGACGCCGTTGAGCTTCCATAGGGCACCAGATTGGTTGTCCTGACTGAGAGGTTCGTATGGCAAAGGAGTGTCGACGGTATGATTCAAGGAAAAGAGTCAAGGGAGGGTGCGCAGTCCATCGAGATCGACCCGTTTGTCAGTGGGTTCGATATGCAGCTGGCCCGCCCCTTGTCCAGATCCATCCGTTTGAATGGGTTCGCCACCTGTCTTCGGCTGGAACGGGTCTATTGGGAGATTCTCGGCGACATGGCCCAGCTCAACAACTGTTCCATCAATGCCCTGTTGTCTCATGTCGACCGGGAGGTGCACCTGCGCCACGGCGGAGTTCGCAATTTCAGCGGCCTGGTGCGGGTTGTCTGCGTGGTGCACAGCTTGAAGGAGGCCGGCTTGGAAGTCGTGGAGCGTCACTGGCGTGGGGCCCCGCAGTGACTCGACCGGGCTGGTAGGTGCCCTGGGCAGCCCTGGGGGCTTCGAGATTCATTTTCCCATCCCATGGAAACGAATGGAGAACGCCCCTACGGCTGCACAGGCTGCATTTAATGGATATAATCCCGCTCTTTGCCGCAAAGCCCAGCTTTTGCGCGATTAACCTGATCGCCGAGACAACCCATGCCGATGTACGACTATCAATGTGCTTCCTGTGGTCATCAGATGGAAGCCATCCAAAAGATCAGCGAAGCACCGCTGGTCGACTGCCCTGCCTGCCAGGCGCCGGAACTGAAAAAAATGCTGTCCATGCCGGGTTTCCGTCTCGGCGGTACGGGCTGGTATGAAACCGACTTCAAGACCGGTGCGAAGAAGAACCTCGCCGGTGGCGACAAAGCTGACTGAGATGAATACGCGCGGGTTCTTGCATGGGCAGGGCCTCCAACCGAATGTCGAATTACGAGAAGTGAAACCACTACCATGATGCGCAGCCATTATTGCGGCCAACTGAACGAAAGCCTGGAAGGTCAGGAAGTTACTCTTTGCGGATGGGTCCATCGTCGCCGTGACCATGGCGGGGTGATTTTCCTCGATATCCGTGATCGTGAAGGCCTGGCCCAGGTGGTGTTCGATCCGGACCGTGCTGAAACCTTCGCCACCGCCGACCGCGTGCGCAGCGAATACGTAGTCAAGATCACCGGCAAGGTGCGCCTGCGTCCGGCCGGTGCCGGCAATGCCAACATGGCGTCCGGCATGATCGAAGTGCTGGGTCATGAGCTGGAAGTGCTCAACGAAGCGGAGACCCCGCCGTTCCCGCTCAACGAATTTTCCGACGTGGGCGAAGAAACCCGCCTGCGCTATCGCTTCATCGACCTGCGTCGTCCGGAAATGGCCGAGAAGCTGCGCCTGCGTTCGCGCATGACCACCAGCATCCGTCGCTACCTGGACGAGAACGGCTTCCTCGACGTCGAGACGCCGATCCTGACCCGTGCCACGCCGGAAGGCGCCCGTGACTACCTGGTGCCGAGCCGCACCCACCCCGGCAGCTTCTTCGCCCTGCCGCAATCGCCGCAGTTGTTCAAGCAACTGCTGATGGTGGCCGGCTTCGACCGTTACTACCAGATCGCCAAGTGCTTCCGCGACGAAGACCTGCGTGCCGACCGTCAGCCTGAGTTTACCCAGATCGACATCGAGACCAGCTTCCTCGACGAAAAAGACATCATGGGCCTGACCGAAGGCATGATCCGCAACCTGTTCAAGGAAGTGCTGGGCCTGGAATTCGGTGACTTCCCACACATGACCTGGGACGAGGCCATGCGTCGTTATGGTTCCGACAAGCCGGACCTGCGTATCCCGCTGGAGCTGGTGGACGTGGCCGACCAGCTCAAGGACGTCGAATTCAAGGTCTTCAGCGGTCCGGCCAATGATCCGAAATGCCGTGTTGCCGCCTTGCGCGTGCCGGGTGCGGCGAGCATGCCGCGCAGCAAGATCGACGACTACACCAAGTTCGTCGGCATCTACGGTGCCAAGGGCCTGGCGTACATCAAGGTCAACGAGCGCGCCAAAGGCGTCGAAGGCCTGCAATCGCCGATCGTCAAGAATATCCCTGAAGCCAACCTGAACGTGATCCTCGATCGCGTCGGCGCGGTCGACGGCGATATCGTGTTCTTCGGCGCAGACAAGGCCAAGATCGTCAGCGAAGCTCTGGGGGCGTTGCGGATCAAGGTCGGCCACGATCTGGAACTGCTGACCTGCGAGTGGGCGCCGTTGTGGGTCGTGGACTTCCCGATGTTCGAAGAAAACGACGATGGCAGCTTCACTGCCCTGCATCACCCGTTCACTGCGCCGAAATGCACGCCGCAAGAGCTGGAGGCCAATCCGGCTACCGCTCTGTCCCGTGCCTACGACATGGTCTTGAACGGCACCGAGCTGGGTGGCGGTTCGATCCGTATCCACCGCAAGGACATGCAGCAGGCGGTGTTCCGCCTGTTGGGCATCGACGAAGCGGAGCAGGAAGAGAAATTCGGCTTCCTGCTCGACGCCCTGAAGTTCGGTGCACCGCCCCATGGTGGCCTGGCCTTCGGCCTGGATCGCCTGGTAATGCTGATGACCGGCGCCCAGTCGATCCGTGAAGTGATCGCATTCCCGAAAACCCAGAGCGCGGCCGATGTCATGACCCAGGCCCCGGGTGCGGTGGATGCCAAGGCGCTGCGCGAGCTGCACATCCGCCTGCGTGAACAGCCTAAGGCTGAGTAAGGCCGACACCTGAAGGCGCATCTTCGGATGCGCCTTTTCGTTGGTGTCGATATTTCTGCTTGCCTGCCACCGCGCGAGCGCGGGGCGGGCAACGTTTCAAGAAGAACCGGAGCGAGTTATGGCAGGTCATTCCAAGTGGGCGAACATCAAGCACCGCAAAGAACGTCAGGATGCCAAGAGGGGCAAGATCTTTACCAAGTGGATCCGTGAACTGACGGTCGCGGCCCGCCAGGGTGGCGGCGATCCGGGTTCTAACCCGCGTCTGCGCCTGGCCCTGGACAAGGCACTCGGTGCCAACATGAGCCGCGATATCATTGACCGGGCGATTGCCCGTGGCGCTGGCGCGACCGAGGCCGACAACGTTGAAGAACTGACCTACGAAGGGTATGGCCCGGGCGGCGTGGCGGTGATGGTCGAATGCATGACCGACAACCGCAACCGTACCGCGGCGGCCGTGCGTCACGCCTTCAGCAAGTGCGGTGGCAACCTCGGTACCGACGGTTCGGTGGCTTATCTGTTCGAGCGCAAGGGGCAGATCAGCTTCGCGCCGGGTCTCGATGAAGATGCCCTGACGGAAGCGGCCCTGGAGGCCGATGCCGATGACGTAGTCAGCCATGAAGACGGCTCGTTCGACGTCTTCACGTCGTTCGCCAGCTTCTATGCCGTGCGCAACGCCCTGGAAGCGGCCGGGTTCAAGCCGGCCGACGCGGAAATCGTCATGCAGCCGACCACCAGCGCCGAACTGGACCTCGAGGGTGCCGAGAAGGTGCTCAAGCTGATCGACATGCTGGAAGACCTGGATGACGTGCAGAACGTTTATTCCAATGCCGATATCCCAGAATCCGTGGCGCAACAGCTTGGCTGATATTGTTGTGTGCAATAACTTTTTTTCTGATGCCTGATGACTAGGGTGGGAGCGGGCTTGCTCGCGAAGGCGGTGTGTCAGGCAATACATGTGTGACTGACATTCCGCTTTCGCGAGCAAGCCCGCTCCCACAGGTCCAGGCAACTCCTTCTTCAACCTGCAGGCGCTATGACTTTAATCCTTGGCATCGACCCCGGTTCGCGCATTACCGGCTACGGCGTGGTTCGCGACACCGGACGCGGCTGTGTGTATGTGGCGTCCGGCTGCATCCGCACCGGGGCGGGCGAGTTGCATGAGCGTCTGCAGATCGTTTATCGCGGCGTGCGCGAAGTCATCCAGACCTACGGCCCGGTCACCATGGGGATCGAAAAGGTCTTCATGGCGCGCAACGCCGATTCCGCCTTGAAGCTGGGGCAGGCCCGGGGAGCGGCGATTGTTGCTGGCGCCGAGGAAAGTCTGGAGATCGCCGAGTACACCGCGACCCAGGTCAAGCAGGCGGTCGTCGGAACAGGGGCGGCGAACAAGGAGCAGGTGCAAATGATGGTGATGCACCTGTTGAAGCTGGTCAGCAAGCCGCAGATTGACGCCTCCGACGCCCTGGCCATCGCTATTTGTCATGCCCATACCCGCTCCAGCCTGTTGCCTCATGGTCTGGGAACCGCACGCAGTCGTGGCGGGCGCCTGCGTCTCTGATAGCATCAGCGCTCTCATTCATGAGCCCGAGCCTGTTGCGCCTGTGTCGTCGGCCTTCATGCCCGGGCCGTTATTCGCCAGCCAGCGGCTGGTCAACGCCCAAGGATCTGAAACGTGATTGGACGCTTGCGCGGCACCCTGGCTGAAAAACAGCCGCCGCACCTGATTCTGGATGTAAATGGCCTGGGCTATGAGCTGGAAGTGCCCATGACCACGCTGTATCGCTTGCCGTCGGTCGGTGAACCGCTGACGTTGCACACCCATTTGGTCGTGCGCGAGGATGCGCAGTTACTCTATGGTTTCGTCGGCAAGCGCGAGCGAGACTTTTTCCGTGAGTTGATCCGTCTCAATGGTGTAGGTCCGAAACTGGCCCTGGCCTTGATGTCGAGCCTGGAAGTCGACGAACTGGTGCGTTGCGTGCAATCCCAGGACACCTCGGCGCTGACCAAGGTGCCAGGTGTCGGCAAGAAAACCGCCGAACGCCTGTTGGTGGAGCTCAAGGATCGCTTCAAGGCCTGGGAAGCGGTGCCGGCCATGTTTGCGCTGGTGCCGAACCAGCCTGATGCACCGGTGCCAGCGGCCAGTGCCGAGAACGACGCGGTCACTGCGCTGATCTCCCTGGGCTACAAGCCACAGGAAGCCAGCAAGGCGATTTCCGCCATCAAGGAAAAAGGCTTGAGTACTGAAGACATGATTCGTCGTGCCCTGAAGGGAATGATCTAAGTGATTGAAGCTGATCGTCTGATCGCCGCCACGGGTGCGCCCCGTGACCGCGAGGAAGTCCAGGACCGTGCGATTCGCCCTGTCAGCCTGGCCGACTACATTGGCCAACCGACCGTGCGTGAGCAGATGGAGTTGTTTATCCAGGCGGCCCGGGGGCGTAGCGAGTCGCTGGACCACACCTTGATCTTCGGCCCGCCGGGCCTGGGCAAGACCACCCTGGCCAATATCATTGCCCAGGAAATGGGTGTGTCGATCAAGAGCACGTCCGGTCCGGTCCTCGAGCGTCCGGGCGACCTGGCGGCGTTGTTGACCAATCTTGAGCCCCACGACGTGTTGTTCATCGACGAGATCCATCGGCTGTCGCCGATTGTCGAAGAAGTGCTGTATCCGGCCATGGAAGATTTCCAGCTCGACATCATGATCGGCGAGGGCCCAGCGGCGCGCTCCATCAAGCTGGACCTGCCGCCCTTCACCCTGGTGGGTGCCACCACCCGCGCCGGCATGCTCACCAACCCGCTGCGCGACCGTTTCGGCATCGTCCAGCGCCTGGAGTTCTACAACAACGCGGACCTGGCCACGATCGTCAGCCGCTCGGCGGGCATCCTCGGGTTGCCGCTGGACCCGGAGGGTGCCTATGAAGTGGCGCGTCGGGCCCGGGGTACGCCGCGGATCGCCAACCGGCTGTTGCGCCGGGTTCGGGATTTTGCCGAGGTCCGGGCCAAGGGCCACATCACCAAGTCGATTGCCGACCTGGCGTTGAACCTGCTGGACATTGACGAGCATGGTTTCGATCATCAGGATCGGCGCCTGCTGCTGACCATGATCGAGAAGTTCGACGGTGGTCCGGTGGGTGTGGACAGTCTGGCCGCGGCCATCAGCGAGGAGCGCCATACCATCGAGGATGTACTGGAGCCGTACCTGATCCAACAGGGCTACATCATGCGCACCCCACGCGGGCGAGTGGTGACGCGTCATGCTTACCTGCATTTTGGCTTAAACATCCCGACACGAATGGGCGAGATGCCGGTGGTAGACGAATTCCTTGATGCCGTGGACGATTGAACGACTTTTCATGTAGCGACTTTTTTCCGGATTGTGCTGTCCCAGACGACGTCCGGAGCGTCTATGTACTCGAGAATGAAAAAACAGTTGCCGCCGATTGGCAACCCGAGGAGTAAGCACTAGAGTATGCGCGCGCAAAACGGGCTGGAGTCGTTCGCACATCGCTGTCGCGTTTATTACGAGGACACCGATGCCGGCGGCATCGTTTACTACGTCAATTACCTCAAGTTTATGGAACGGGCTCGAACCGAACGGCTGCGGGAACTGGGTTTCGCCCAATCCGCGCTGGCAGGGGAGGACCTGTTATTCGTCGTGCATTCCAGCGAAGCGCGTTACCACGCGCCGGCGCGACTTGACGACGAGCTTCTGGTAAGTGCCGATGTCATCGAATTGAACCGTGTCAGCCTGCGCTTCAAGCAGCAGGTCAGGCGGGCTACGGATAATGCGCTGCTCTGTGAAGGGCAGTTTTTGGTGGCCTGTGTGCGCACCCATAGTTTGAAACCCCGGGCCATTCCCGAAGCTCTACGTGCGGCCTTTGCCGGCGTGAGCGGCGCGGGTACACACTCAGAGCAGGAGATAAAGCGTGGAAGCTAACGTCGTCGACCATACCTCCATGTGGAGCCTGGTCAGCAATGCCAGCGTCGTGGTGCAACTGGTAATGCTGACCCTGGTAGCCGCATCGGTGACCTCATGGATCATGATTTTTCAGCGCAGCAACCTGCTGCGCGCTGGTCGCCGTGCCCTGGAGAGCTTTGAAGAGCGCTTCTGGTCGGGTATAGACCTGTCCAAGCTGTACCGCCAGGCGGGCAGCAACCCGGATCCGGATTCGGGCGTGGAGCAGATCTTCCGTGCCGGTTTCAAGGAGTTCTCCCGTTTGCGCCAGCAGCCGGGCGTCGACCCTGAAGCGGTGATGGAAGGTGTGGCCCGTGCCATGCGCGTCGCCATTTCCCGGGAAGAAGAAAAGCTCGAGCAGAGCCTGCCGTTCCTGGCCACCGTCGGTTCGGTCAGCCCGTACATCGGCCTGTTCGGTACCGTGTGGGGGATCATGAACTCCTTCCGTGGCCTGGCCTCCGCCCAGCAGGCAACCCTGGCCACCGTGGCCCCGGGTATCGCCGAGGCACTGGTCGCCACCGCCATTGGCCTGTTTGCGGCGATCCCGGCTGTTATCGCCTACAACCGCTTCGCTGCCCGCAGCGAAACGCTGATCGGCCGTTACTACACCTTCGCCGATGAATTCCAGGCGATCCTGCACCGCAAAGTGCACACCAGCGAAGAATAAGCAGGTATTTCCCGATGGCTTTAATCGCTCGAGCCCGAAACAAGCGCAAGCCGGTTGCCGAGATGAACGTGGTGCCCTACATCGACGTGATGCTGGTGCTGCTGGTCATCTTCATGGTGACCGCGCCCATGCTCAATCAGGGCGTGAAGGTGGATCTGCCCAAGGTTTCCAGCGAAGCCTTGCCGCAGGACAACAACACCCAGGTCCTGACCATTTCGATCAAGGCTGACAAGACCTACTACTGGAACCTTGGCAGCGAAGTCGATACCGAGAAGCAACAGGACCGGGCCATGACCCTGCCCCAGATGACCGATGCGGTGACCAAGATCATTCGTGTCGGCAATGATGCTGGCAAACGCACCCAGGTCTTCATTCGCGGTGACAAGACCGTCGACTACGGAGCCGTGATGGGCGCGATGGGCGGTCTGCAGAAAGCCGGGGTCGGTAATGTTGGCTTGATCACCGAGGCCCCCTGATGCAGCAACAGCGAGAGCCGTCCGCCTCGGAAAGCTACTTCTGGCCCAGCGTCCTGGCAATTGGCCTGCACGTGCTGGTGTTCGGCATGTTGTTCGTCAGTTTTGCCATGACACCGGAGCTGCCGCCGGCCAAGCCGATCGTGCAGGCGACCCTTTACCAGCTCAAGTCCAAGAGCCAGGCCACCACGCAGACCAACCAGAAGCTGGCCGGTGAGGCGAAGAAATCCGCTGCGCGGCAGACTGAAGTCGAGCAGATGGAGCAGAAGAAGGTCGAACAGGAAGCGATAAAGGCAGCGGAACAAAAGAAAGAAGAAGCCGCTCAAAAGGCCGAAGAAGCGAAGAAGGCCGACGAGGCGAAAAAAGCTGACGAGGCCAAGAAAGCCGATGAAGCGAAAAAAGCCGAGGCCAAGAAGGCAGAAGAGAAACAATTGGCTGATATAGCCAAGAAGAAAGCCGAAGAGGAAGCCAAGAAAGCCGCTGAGGAAGAGGCCAAGAAAGCGGCCGCCGAAGAGGCCAAGAAGAAGATTGTCGAGGACGCGAAGAAGAAAGCGGCCGAAGACGCCAAGAAGAAAGCTGAAGCTGACGAGGCGAAAAAGAAAGTCGCCGAGGATGCGAAGAAGAAAGCCGCCGCCGACGCCGCCAAGAAAAAGGCCCAGGATGCAGCGCGCAAATCTGCCGAAGAGAAGAAGGCCCAGGCCTTGGCGGATCTGCTTTCCGACACGCCGCAGCGCCAGCAGGCCTTGGCCGATGAGCAGGGCGATGAAGTCGCCGGTAGCTTCGATGATCTGATTCGTGCCCGGGCGGCAGAGGGCTGGGCTCGTCCGCCTTCGGCGCGCCAGGGCATGACGGTGGTATTGCAGATCGGCATGTTGCCGGACGGTACGGTGGCCTCGGTCAGCGTGGCCAAGTCCAGCGGCGACGGACCTTTCGATGCTTCGGCGGTTGCCGCGGTCAAGAACATTGGACGATTGACGGAAATGCAAGGAATGAAGCCGAGCGATTTCGCTCCCTATCGTTCATTCAAGATGACATTCACACCTGAGGATCTAGCCTTGTGAGAAACCTTCTTCGAGGAATGCTTGTCGTTATCTGCTGCCTGGCAGGGATAGCGGTGGCAGAGGAAAAGAACATTCTGGTCACCAGCGGCAGCGATCGGGCGACCCCGATCGCCGTCGTACCGTTCGGCTGGCAGGGCGGTAGCGTCCTGCCGGACGATATGGCGGAAATCATCGGCAACGACCTGCGCAACTCGGGTTACTACGCGCCGATTCCGAAGCAGAACATGATCAGCCTGCCCACCCAGGCCAGCGAAGTCATCTACCGTGACTGGAAGGCCCTGGGCGCCCAGTACATCATGGTCGGCAGCATCGTTCCGGCGGGCGGCCGCCTGCAGGTGCAATATGCTCTGTTCAACGTCGCCACCGAACAGCAGGTGCTGACCGGCAGCGTATCGGGCAGCACAGACCAGCTGCGTGACATGGCGCACTACATCTCCGACCAGTCGTTCGAGAAGCTCACCGGTATCAAGGGTGCATTCTCCACCCGCATGCTCTACGTGACGGCCGAACGTTTCTCCGAGAAAAACACCCGCTACACCCTGCAGCGCTCCGACTACGACGGTGCACGCGCGGTCACCCTGCTGCAATCGCGTGAGCCGATCCTGTCGCCGCGTTTCGCCCCCGATGGCAAGCGCATCGCCTATGTGTCGTTCGAGCAGAAGCGTCCGCGCATTTTCGTGCAGCACATCGACACCGGTCGCCGCGAGCAGATTACCAACTTCGAAGGCCTGAACGGCGCGCCAGCCTGGTCGCCGGACGGTAACCGCCTGGCATTCGTGCTGTCCAAGGACGGTAACCCGGACATCTATGTGATGAACCTGGGCTCGCGTTCGATCTCCCGTGTCACCAACGGCCCGGGCATCAACACCGAACCGTTCTGGGGCAAGGATGGCTCGACCATCTACTTCACCTCCGACCGTGGTGGCAAGCCGCAGATCTACAAGACCAGTGCCGGTGGCGGCGGTGCCGAGCGCGTAACCTTCGTCGGTAACTACAACGCCAACCCTAAACTGTCGGCGGACGAGAAGACCCTGGTGATGATCCATCGTCAGGACGGTTTCACCAATTTCAAGGTGGCAGCCCAGGATATGCAACGCGGCAGCGTAAAAATCCTAACTGATAGCACTCTGGACGAGTCACCTACTGTTGCGCCCAACGGCACCATGGTAATCTACGCCACCCGCCAGCAGGGCCGGGGAGTCTTGATGCTCGTGTCCATTAATGGACGCGTGAGGCTCCCGCTTCCTACCGCTCAAGGCGAAGTCAGAGAACCGTCCTGGTCCCCTTACCTGAACTGACGCGGCGCAATACGTTTTACTTAACACACTGGGGTTCATTAGGAGTTTCACGATGGAAATGCTGAAGTTTGGTAAATTTGCTGCGCTGGCTCTGGCCATGGCCGTAGCTGTAGGTTGCTCGTCCAAAGGCGGCGACAACGCCGGTGAAGGCGCTGTTGATCCGAACGCTGGTTACGGCGCTAACACTGGTGCAGTTGACGGCTCCATGAGCGAAGAAGCTGCTCTGCGCGCAATCACCACCTTCTACTTCGAATACGACAGCTCGGACCTGAAGCCAGAAGCCATGCGCGCTCTGGACGTTCACGCCAAAGACCTGAAAGCAAACGGCGCTCGCGTTGTTCTGGAAGGCAACACTGACGAACGTGGTACTCGTGAGTACAACATGGCACTGGGCGAGCGTCGTGCGAAAGCCGTTCAACGCTACCTGGTACTGCAAGGTGTTTCCCCAGCTCAGCTGGAACTGGTTTCCTACGGCGAAGAGCGTCCAGTTGCTACCGGCAACGACGAGCAGTCCTGGGCTCAAAACCGTCGCGTCGAACTGCGTAAGAACTGATTCGTCATGCGAACGTGCCGTCGTGCTGTAACTGTTCTGGCTCTCAGTCTCGCACCGCTTGCGGTGTGGGCTGCGGTTCCTGTGGTCGATAACGATGCCGGCTATAACAATAGCGGGAGCAGCTATCCGCCTGCAGGTTACGGTACGAACGGCGCCTATGCCGGGGGAGGGGTTTCGGCCCCTGTCTCGGCACAGGGCGAGCTGTTCAACCAACTGCAGCAAATGCAGGATCAGCTTTCACGCCAACAAGGCGCGATTGAAGTTCTGCAAAACGAAGTATCGCGCATGAAGCAGGAAAACCTGGAGCGTTACCAGGATCTTGATCGGCGCATAGGAAGCGGTGTTGCACCTGCCGCGACTCCTGAGAATTCTCCTGCCGGTGGCGACTTGAACGCCCCTGGTGCTGCCGCAGGCGCGGCTGCCGGAGCAAGCGCTCCAGCACCTGCCGCCAGTGGCGAACCGGCCGATCCGGCGAAGGAAAAGCTCTATTACGACGCTGCCTTCGACCTGATCAAGGCCAAGGATTTCGACAAGGCCAGCCAGGCCTTTGCCGCTTTCCTGCGCAAATACCCAAACAGCCAGTACGCGGGCAATGCCCAATACTGGTTGGGTGAAGTGAACCTGGCCAAGGGTGACCTGCAGGGTGCCGGCCAGGCATTCGCCAAGGTTTCCCAGCTGTATCCCAAGCATGCCAAGGTGCCAGATTCGCTGTACAAGCTGGCTGACGTAGAGCGCCGCCTTGGTCATACCGACAAGGTCAAGGGCATTCTGCAGCAGGTAGTCTCCCAGTATCCGGGGACTTCTGCCGCCCAGTTGGCCCAGCGCGATCTGCAACGCATGTAAGCCGGTTAGACCTGGTAATGAAGAAACCCGCGCTTGTCGCGGGTTTTTTCGTTAGAATTCACGCCCTTTTCTGAAACACGCTTTTTGGAGCCTGCGCGATGGCGGGGTTCCTTGAAGTGCCTGACGGAGGCGGACGGCCTGTTTAGCTGTTACGCCCGTGGCGACTATGCAAGACACATTGAGAATCACCGAAGTTTTTTACTCGTTGCAGGGTGAAACGCGAACGGCCGGGCTGCCCACGGTATTTGTGCGCCTCACCGGTTGCCCGTTGCGTTGCCAATACTGCGACAGCGCCTACGCCTTCAGCGGCGGCACCCTGCGAACCCTTGACGACATCCTCGAGCAAGTGGCCGGCTATCGCCCGCGCTACGTTTGTGTCACAGGTGGCGAGCCACTGGCACAACCCAATGCCATTCCCTTGCTCAAGCAGTTGTGTGATGCCGGCTATGAAGTTTCGCTGGAAACCAGCGGTGCCCTGGATATTTCGGCCGTCGACCCACGCGTCAGTCGCGTCGTGGACCTGAAAACCCCAGGCTCCAAGGAAGCGCATCGTAACCGTTACGAGAACATTGAACTGCTGACGCCCAACGATCAGGTCAAGTTCGTTATCTGTTCTCGGGAGGATTACGACTGGGCCGTGTCCAAGCTGATCCAGTATGGGCTCGACAAGCGAGCCGGTGAGGTCCTGGTGTCGCCAAGTCATCACGATTTGAACGCGCGGGATCTGGCGGACTGGGTGGTGGCGGATAACCTGCCGGTGCGCCTGCAATTGCAGCTGCACAAATATCTTTGGAACGATGAGCCGGGGCGCTGATATGACTGAGCAGACGAACATTGCAGAAAAACGAGCGGTCATCCTGTTGTCCGGCGGCCTGGATTCGGCCACGGTCGTAGCCATGGCTCGTGCCGAGGGTTACCGCTGCTACACCATGAGTTTCGATTACGGCCAGCGTCACCGCGCTGAATTGCACGCCGCCGAGCGAGTGGCTCGGGACCTGGGTGTGGTGGAGCATAAGGTGATCGGCCTGAACCTCAACGGCATCGGTGGTTCGGCCCTGACCGACAGCACCATCGCCGTACCCGAAGCTCCGAGTGAAGGCATACCGGTAACCTACGTGCCGGCGCGTAACACGGTATTCCTGTCATTGGCGCTGGGATGGGCAGAGGTGCTGGAAGCCCGTGACATTTTCATCGGCGTCAACGCGGTGGATTATTCCGGCTACCCGGACTGCCGTCCCGAGTTCGTCGAAGCCTTCGAGCGCATGGCCAACCTGGCGACCAAGGCCGGCGTGGAAGGGCAAGGCTTCCGCATCCAGGCGCCGCTGCAGAATCTCAGCAAGGCCGATATCATCAGGGCCGGTGTGAAGCTCGGCGTGAATTATGGGTTGACCGTTTCCTGTTACCAGGCCGACGATCAGGGCCGCGCCTGTGGCAAATGCGACAGCTGCCGCCTGCGCGCCGAAGGCTTCGCTGCGGCAGGCGTGAGCGATCCAACCCCTTATTTTTGATTTATTTCAAATTAGGTATTGAATAGTCCTTAGAAATCAGTATTATACGCGCCACCACATAGCGGGTCGTTAGCTCAGTTGGTAGAGCAGTTGGCTTTTAACCAATTGGTCGTAGGTTCGAATCCCACACGACCCACCATTTTTGCTGTTTTAAAAGTCTGGAAAGCCCACGAAAGTGAGGATTTCCGGATTTTTTTTTGCCTGCAATATTGTGGGGCGCGGGCCTGAGGGGAGAGCTATCCCAGCGTACAGACATATCTACCTCTGTCGCGAGACGATCTACAACGCGATCTTCGACCTGCCCGTCGGTGAGCTGCGCAAGGAACTGATCGTCTGCCTGCGCTGATCCGGCACGATGTTCCGGCTTCAATTCAATGACTGTGTTGCACTCAGCTCCTGCAACCGCTCAGTTCTTGCCGGGGGGGCAGGGCGCTTGAATAGCCTGAACCCCCGATTCCACAACATCCGTGCGGATTGGTCAGAGGTCTCGAGAGGCGCTCTTAACCAGCATTTGTGAGAATCGGTCCCGCGTATGCAGATGCAGTTGCACTGTTTAATCACTCCCCTTCAACACACTTCATGAACGAGGCCACCACGTTTCGCGCTTTTTCCTCAGCGTTGTGGGTTTTACGATGTAGGCGACAATCGTAAGGAGTCATCCCCATGTTCGCCGGATTCCAGAAAGATCAGCGCCACGTCAACGGTGTGGACATCGTCTACCGCATCAAAGGCACCGGGCCGGGCCTGCTTCTGCTGCACGGCCATCCGCAAACGCATGTCATCTGGCATAAAATCGCCGAACAACTCGCGCAGCACTTCACCGTGGTCGCCGCCGACCTGCGCGGTTACGGCGACAGCAGCAAACCGCCGGCCAACGACCATCACACCCATTACTCCAAGCGCGAAATGGCCCGTGATGGCCTCGAACTGATGAAGGACCTCGGCTTCAGTGAGTTCTCGGTGCTGGCCCACGACCGTGGCGCACGGGTTGCGCATCGGTTGGCCCTCGATCATCCGCAGGCGGTGCAACGCATGGTGTTGCTGGATATCGCGCCAACCTTGTCGATGTACGCCCAGACCGACGAAACCTTCGCCCGCGCCTACTGGCACTGGTTTTTCCTGATCCGTCCGGCACCGTTGCCGGAGACCCTGATCGAGGCCGATCCCGAGTTGTATTTGCGCAGTGTCATGGGCAGCCGCAGCGCCGGACTCAAGCCGTTCACCGAGCAAGCCTTCAGCGAATACCTTCGCTGTCTGAAACTGCCCGGAACCGCACGTGGCATCTGCGAAGACTATCGGGCCAGCGCCAGTATTGATCTGAATCACGACCGTACCGACATCGCTGCCGGTCGCCGCTTGAACATGCCGCTGCTGGTTTTATGGGGCGCCGAAGGCACCGTCGGGCGCTGCTTCGACCCTCTCAAGGAGTGGCGGCAAGTTGCCACCGATGTGCGCGGCAAAGCATTGGCGGCCGGCCACTACCTGGCGGAGGAAGTTCCCGAGTTGCTGCTGGACGAAGTTCTGACTTTCCTTGGCTAAAGCCACTCACCCAACCTGATGGAAACCGTCCCGCGCAGGCCATCACTGGCCTGTAACGGGTTCAACTTGCCCAAAAAACGTCTCGAGATAATAAAAATGATAATCAGAAAACTGCTGGGAGCCCTGTATATCCAGGTGATCATCGCCATCGTCCTGGGCGTGTTGATCGGCAACTATTGGCCTCAGGTCGGGATCGACCTCAAGCCGTTGGGTGACGGATTCATCAAATTGATCAAGATGGTCATTGGCCCGATCATCTTCTGCACCGTGGTCTGCGGCATCACCAGCATGCACGACGTGAAACAGGTCGGCCGGGTGGGTGGCAAGGCGCTGCTGTATTTCGAGATCGTCTCCAGCATCGCTCTGTTGATCGGTCTGCTCGCCGCCCATGCCCTGCACCCAGGCGTCGGCTTCAACGTTGACGTGAAGACGCTCGACACTTCAGCCATCTCAGGTTTTGTCGGTCAGGCCGAACACGGTGAAGGCATCACCGGTTTTCTGCTGCATGTGATCCCGACGACCTTCTTCGACGCATTCTCCAAAGGCGAAATCCTGCCCGTACTGTTCGTCGCGGTGCTGTTCGCTCTAGGTCTGGTGATGATCGGCGAAAAAGGCCGGCCACTGGTTGGTGTCATCAACCAGGCCAGCGATGTGTTCTTCCGTATCGTCGGCATGATCACTCGCGTCGCGCCCATCGGTGCTTTCGGTGCGATTGCGTTCACCATCGGTAAATATGGCCTCGCTTCGCTGTTGCCACTGCTCAAACTGGTCGGCACGTTTTACCTGACTGCTTTTATCTTTGTGGTCTGCGTGCTTGGCAGCATTGCCCGTTATGCCGGCTTCAGCATTTTTCGTCTGCTGACCTATATCAAATCTGAACTGTTGATCGTACTGGGCACCAGCTCTTCTGAATCGGCGCTGCCACAGTTGATGAACAATCTGGAGCGCCTGGGTTGCTCCAAAGGCGTAGTTGGCATCGTCGTTCCCACCGGTTACACCTTCAACCTGGACGGCACCAACATCTATATGACCCTGGCGGTGCTGTTCCTGGCCCAGGCAACCAACATCGACCTGACACTGGAACAGCAACTCACCTTGCTGGCGGTGGCCATGCTCACCTCAAAAGGCGCGGGAGCGGTCGTCGGGGCCGGTTTTGTTGCACTCGCCGCAAGCCTGGCCGTGGTACCAACAGTGCCGGTGGCAACAATGGTCTTGATCCTCGGCGTGGACCGGTTCATGGCCGAATGTCGCTCGCTGACCAATATCATCGGCAACGCCGTCGCGACGCTGGTGGTCGCCGCCTGGGAAGGTGAGCTGGATCGCAGCAAAATGGAGCCCATCGCACTCAAGCGTGGCCGTGCGGCACTGGCCGCTGCGCCAGCCAAGGTTTCAGTCGAGTAATCCCGCAGGATCCTGCGAGCCGAGAGCTCGCCGTTCCAGTGCTATTATGGCGGCTCATGCCGCCATTCTTCGTGTGTTATGACTCTCAAGAAAGACACTGTGCCCCTACCCGAAGACCTGCGCGTTTTTCTCACTGTAATCCGTAAGGCCGGCTTCGCTTCGGCGGCGGATGAACTGGGCCTGTCACCCGCCTACGTCAGCAAGCGTATCCAGATCCTCGAAACGTCCCTGGGTACGCGGCTGTTGCATCGCACCAGTCGGCGCATCGCGCTGACCGAAGACGGCGACCGGGTACAGCGCTGGGCCGTGCGCATTCTCGAAGACTTCCAGCTATTGCACGACGAACTCTGCGACGCTCACGGCAGCCCAAGTGGGCGTTTGCACCTGTGCAGCAGTTTCGGCTTCGGGCGCAATCATGTTGCTCCAGCGCTGTCGTTACTCGCCGAGCGCTATCCCGACCTGGAAATTCGCCTGGACCTGTTCGACCGGGTGGTGGATATCGTCAACGAGGGATTTGACTTGGAGATCCGCGTCGGCGATGACATTCCCGGTCAGCACATTGGCCGGCAACTGGTGAGCAATCGACGGGTGCTGTGTGCAGCACCGGACTATCTGAAGCGCCGAGGCACGCCAAAAACGCTGAGCGAACTGGAGCAACACGATTGCCTGGTGCTCAAGGAGCGTGACAATGCGTTTGGCATCTGGAATCTGGAACACGACGGCACTCAGGACAGCGTTCGGGTTCGCGGCCCCTTGTCCTCCAATAGCGGGGAGATTGTGCTGCAGTGGGCACTGGACGGACGTGGCGTCCTGTTGCGTTCACTGTGGGATGTGAAACCGTTGTTGGAGCAAGGACAACTGGTGCAAGTGCTGCCCCAGTACACCCAAAGCGCCAATGTTTGGGCGGTGTACCCGACGCGGCTGGCGTATTCGGGAAAATTGCGGGCGTGTGTGGAGTTCTTGCAGGAGCACTTCAAGGGGTTGTCGATTTGATCTGCGTAGCCTGATCGAGCCTCATCGCGGGCAAGCCTCGCACCTATCCAATGAGCGAAGCTTGCCCGCGAATGAGCTGGAACCGCTCACCATCGATTTCAGCTCAACCAGGGATTGGCGGCCAGATGCTCACGCTCGAAGGCCTTGATCTGCTCGCGGCGCTGCAACGTGCTGCCGATGGCATCAAGGCCAAGCAACAACGCGGTCTTGCGCAGGGTATCGATCTGGAACGGGATCACCGCGCCGTCCTGTAATCGAATCTCCTGAGCCTCCAGGTCGACGCTGATGGTTGCACTGTCCGGTTGGCTGACCACCTGTCCGATGCGCTGCAAGAGCGCCTCCTCCAGCGTAATCAGCAACACCCCATTACGTTGACAGTTGTCGTAGAAGATCCCGGCGAAACTGCTGCCGATCAGTGCCCGAATACCCAATTGCTTCAAGCCCCACACAGCATGCTCACGGCTTGAACCACAGCCAAAATTCGGTCCCACCACCATGAAGCTCGCGCCGCTCCAGGCCGGCTGATTGAACACGAACTCAGGGTTCGGCTCACCGGTAGGCAGAAAGCGCAAATCAAAGAACAAACCACGGTCCAGGCCGTTGCGGTCAATGCCCTTAAGAAACTGCTTGGGCATGATCACGTCAGTGTCAATATTGGCCGCGAGCATCGGCGCGGCCTTGCCGGTGACTTGGGTGAACGGTTGCAGGCTCATGTTTTGTCTCCAAAGTTGCGGATATCGGTGAGGCGTCCGGCAATCGCCGCCGCTGCAACCATCGCCGGGCTCATCAGGTGTGTACGCGCCCCCGCGCCCTGGCGTCCTTCGAAATTGCGGTTGGTACTGGACGCGCAGCGATCGCCCGGTTCCAATACGTCGTCGTTCATCGCCAGGCACATGGAGCAGCCTGATTGCCGCCATTCAAAACCGGCGTCGATAAATATCGCGGCCAGTCCTTCCGCTTCCGCCTGATTACGGACCTCAGTGGACCCGGGAACAATTATCCCCCGCACATGATCGGCCACGTGCTTACCGCGAACTACGCTGGCGGCATCGCGCAAGTCTTCTATCCGAGCGTTGGTGCACGAGCCGATAAAGGCATGGCTGATGACGATGTCACTCAGCGGCATGCCGGCTTCCAGACCCATATAGTTCAGGGCGCGGCGCATGTCCTGACGCAGGATCAGATCGCTGATGGCGTCCGGGTCCGGCACCGTGGCGCCGATGGGTGACGCCTGATCCGGGCTGGTACCCCAGGTGACCATGGGCTCCAGAGCGCTGGCATCGAGCTCGATTTCACGGTCGAACAGCGCGTCGACGTCGCTGTGTAAGGTTCGCCAATGGTTCACGGCACGTTGCCACTGCTCGCCTTTCGGTGCGCGCGGTTTGTCATTCAAGTAGGCAAAGACTTTCTCGTCCGGCGCCATGAATGCGCCACGCGCTCCCGCCTCCACCGCCATGTTGCAGATGGTCATGCGCGCCTCGACGCTCAAGGCATCGATGGTCGAACCACGGAATTCAATGGCATAGCCAGTGGCACCGGAAGCGCCGATTTTGGCGATCAGCGCCATGATCACGTCTTTGGAGGTCAGACCGACGGCGAGTGCGCCGTTGACGGTCACGCGCATGCTCTTCAGGCGTTTGTAGACCAGCGTCTGCGTGGCCAGCAAGTGCTCGATTTCCGAGGTGCCAATACCAAACCCGAACGCCCCGAGCGCTCCATACGTGGTGGTGTGGCTGTCCCCCGCCGCGATGATCATACCCGGCAAAATGAAACCCTGTTCTGGTGCAACCACGTGTTCGATGCCCTGGCGCTTGTCGAGGATGTCAAACAGTTCGATGCCGAAATCCCGGCAGTTTTCCGCGAGGTACGAGACCTGCCGCGCACCACCGGCGTCGGGCATGGCGGCGATGCGTTTGGGCGTGGTGGGGTTCACATGGTCAACTACCGCCAGCGCAGTTTGAGCGCGCCAGACGCCGCGCTTGGCTTCACGCAAGCCGGTGAATGCCTGCGGGCTGGTGTATTCGTTGATCACTTGGCGGTCGATGTACAACAGGACGTGGCCCTGATCATCGAGGCGGCACACTGTGTGGGAATCAATGTGTTTGTCGTAGAGGGTTCTTGCTTGAGTCATGAAGGCACTCGCTTGGGTGAAAGTACGCGAGGCTGTCGGAAAGCGGCAGGTCTATGCCGACAGGCGTATGGCTCAATCATAGGCAGCACCACAAGCCCATCAATGGTAGGACAGTGATGGCTTGGGACATGGTTCGTGTTCGATCGACGGCAAAAAGCAACGTTAGTGCGTTATCGCCTCAATAGGCACGGAGTGCTCACGACTCATTTCCAGATTTTTTTGGGGGCCCGTCGGAAAACCCCACCCCGGGAACCACGCGAAGATGCGCGTGGTTCCCGGGCGGCTTAGAGCAAGCCGTCTTCGGCGCAGACCTTCACGATCTGCTCGCGAAACCAGACGTTGGCGTTGTCCTGGCCCGGTTTTTCACTCCACATCATATCCAGCGTAAAGTTCGGTAACCCGGCCGGTGGCTTGCGATGGCTGAATTTGGCCTCATCACAGGTCAATGCCTGAATGCGTCGGGGCAGGGTCAGCACGAAGTCGGTCCCGGTGACCATATTGAGCGCGGCCACATAGCTGTTGGCCCGGGCGACGATCTGCCGGCTATGGCCCTGGCGGGCAAGCCAACCGTCGATCATGTTGGTGTCGGATGTCCATGGGGTCGGGAACACATGCTGGCATGCCACGAATGTTTCCAGGCTGAGGGCCTCGCCCGGCAAATCGACGTTCCTATCGACTACGCAGACCAGTTCATCTTCCAGTAATACTTGCGAGCGCAAGCCTTTGGCACTGCGATGAAAGTTTGGGCCGAAACAAACCACTAGATCAAAACGGCCGTCCGTCAGTTCGTCAACGGGAATATCCTTGTGAAATTTCGTTATATTAATGATGACCGGGAATTGACTGCCGATAAAGCGCTTGACCAACTTGGGCAGGATCAATAATTCAAAATATTCGGGAGCGCAGATATTGAATGTTATTTCTTTTTGCGTGGGGTCGAAGCTCTGGATACCTGAGTGGCAGATATTAATAGCTTGAAGAATCTTGACGATATGGCTGTACATCGCGGTGGCTTTATTGGTTGGGCGCATGCCACTGCGGGTATTAATGAATAATTCATCTTCGAAGCTGGTGCGCAGCTTCTTCAAGCAGTAGCTCACGGTTGACTGGCTGACGCAGAGGGCTTCGGAGACCTCGGTAACGCTGCTCTGCTCGTACACCGCGACGAACACCATCAAGTCCTGCATGTCCAGCTTTCTAAGCAAATTACTATTGAGCATAAGATCCTTCTTGGCGCAATCCATGGGCTAGCGTCTCTGGTTTTTATGACAAAGACGTTTATTTATATATTAGCGGAAGCAATTTATTTTTTAAATGGCTTGTAGGAATTTTCTTAAATATGCTCGCCTCGCTTTTAAGACATCCTGCACAGGGACGGAGGAGGACGAAATGCAAATACGAGTCGCGGAAACTAAAACGCCACTATGGGTACAGGCTACTGAAGTAGTAAAAGACAAGTTTCGAAGTTCTTATGCGGCTTCGGTAGAACCGAATCCGCAATACTTTGCAGTTACTCAGGATCAGGACGATCGCATACTCGCGTGTGCCGGGATTACTTTTGCGGACCACCGCATTCTCTTTTCCGAACAATACCTGACACAACCGATCGAGGAGATCCTGTCTCAACGTTTCGAGAAAACCATCGAGCGTTCGAACATTGTCGAGATCGGCAATTTGATTTCCCATCACCTAACAGCGGGAATGATTCTCGTTAATATGATTCCGTTGTTGTCCTGGTGCATGGGCGGGCATTACCTGTTGTGCACTGTTACGCCTCGGGTCCGGCAAATGATGGAAAGTTGCCAGATCGATTTCGAGCCGCTGTTGACCGCTGACCCCACTCGCCTGGCCGATGATGGTGGCAAAAATTGGGGAACCTATTACGCCAAGAAACCGGTGACCGGTTTCATCCGGGTCGATCCAAAGCGTTCTCGTTTCGCCGCTACGACACTCAGTACCTCGTTTACCCAGTTGCCCGGTGAATCTTTGGCGAGGGCACAACCATGAGCGGCGGTTTCATCAATCAGTTGAAGCAGGCGTTGCAGGACAATCGCCAGGCGGTCTGCGCGGTCGACTGGACGTCGGGTACCGAATCCGTGGCGCTGACCTACGGCGAACTGGAACACCGGGCGCTTAATCTGGCTGCGGAGCTGCAATGGCGTTTCGCGACGCCAGCCCACGGCGATCAAGTGGTGCTGGGGATCGCGACGCGCAATAGCAGTGACTGGCTGGTGGCCGACCTGGCGTGCCTGTTTGCCGGGATTACCGCGCTGCCGTTGCCGCTGGCGTTCAGTCAATCCCAGGCCGAGCACCTGGCCGAGCGTTGCGACGGATTCCTGGTGGATGCCGCAGGGCAGCGGACACTGGCGCAACGCTGGAAGCTGAATTTTCCCGACAGTCGCCTGCGCCGTCTCGGCGAGCCGGTGATCGAACAGCCCCTGCCTCACACGCCGGATGGTGAGGGTGATTGGATCTGCAAGATCATTCACACCTCGGGCACCACCAGCCGGCCGAAAGGCGTGCGCCTGAGCAATCAGGCGGTTGGCGCGGTACTGGCGTCGCTGCGCGAACGCATGCCGGTCAATGCCCATCGTCGGTATTTGTCGCTGGTGCCATTGAGCCTGCTGCTCGAGCAGGTGACCGCTGCGTACCTGCCGTTGTTGGCCGGTGGGACCGTGCATTTCCTGCCGCCGAGCGAAGCATTGCTCGGCGAACCCGGGGCGTCGCCGCAGCGTCTGGTCGACTGGATCTTGCAGGTCCAGCCAACGGCGCTGACGGTACCGCCGGTCATGATCAATCGCTTCCTGGAACAATTGAACGATGGCGGTGAGGCTGGGGAACGGCTGGCGAGTTACCTGAAGTCCGGGGCTCATATCACCTGCGGCGGCGCGGCGGTGAGTATCGATGCTCTGCATGCTCTGGCCGAGCAAGGCATCGAGGTGTACCAGGGCTACGGACTGTCGGAAAACGCCTCTGTGGTCAGCATGAACACCTTCGAAGAGCAGCGCCTGGGCAGTGTTGGCAAACCGCTGCCCCATGTTCAGGTGCGGATCGGCGCCGACCAGACCATCGAGGTCAAGAGCAGTTCGCTGTTCAGCGGCTATTCGGGGACGGACCCCAGCGCATGCTCAATGTCTGGCGATGGCTGGATGGACACCGGCGACCTGGGGATGCTCGATGAAGACGGCTACCTCTATGTGCACGGCCGCAAGAAGAACGTGATCTGCCTACCCAACGGTCGCAATGTCAGCCCCGAGCAGGTCGAGCTGGAATACCGCAAGTACCCGGGCGTGAACGACGCCGCGGTGTTCTTCGATGAGCAGCACGGTCTTGTGGCGTTGCTGTGTGTCGAGTCCACGCCGGCCAGCGATGAACTGGTGACCTGGTCGACCGGCCGTTTCTCCGACATTGAACGACCGAACCGGCTCTGGTTGTTGAACAAGGACGATCCGTTGATCGAGCAGCTCTACACCGTCACCGGCCGACCGAAACGTGCCGACATCGCCACTGTTTTTTCCACTCTGCAAGGGAACGCATCCAATGAGCACACCTGCCTTTCACTTTGAAAACCCCGACGTCTCTATCGTCGAGTCGCACCACTTCGCCAGCCTGGGCAAGGCCGAGTTGTACGAGCTGCTGGGACACTACGGTGTCGTGCTGTTTCGCAACTGCATTCACAGCGCCGAGGCGTTCAGCGCCTACGTCAAGCAAAACAGTTCCCGGTTGAGCCTGGATCCGGCGCGGGTCATGGTCGGTGGTGCGGCGCAGTTGGTGGACGCCGGGCATCAGGCGGTCGGCCTGCATTGCGAAAACGGTAATTCGCCGTTCTGGCCGGACATGACTTGGTTCTATTGCCAGGAAGCGCCGCGCAAGGGTTCGCAAACCACGATCTGCGACGGTGAGAAAGTGCTGGCGAGGCTGTCTCCGGGTTGCCGCAGCTTCTTCGAAAACAACCCTATTCGCTACAGCCGCACCGTGGCGGGGGAAAAGTGGCGTCGGCTGGTTTGCCATTATTCGCCGACCCTGTCGAACCCGGCAGACGTGGTCATCGAGGATCTGTTGCAGATCATTGGCAATGACCCGCAGACGCAGATTTCCTTCAATCCGGCCGATGATTCGATGCACTACGCCTTCAGCACGTCGGCGATCCTCACTTCTGCCTTCAGCCAGCGCCCGGCTTTTGCCAACAGCATCCTGGGGCCTTCGTTCAACTATGAGGCGCCGGTGATCGATACGGTGAGCGGTCAGGTGATTCCCGCCGAGTTTCTCGCCGAAATCGCTGAAGTCTCAGCCCAGTACACCGTTCCGGTGGGGTGGCGTGACCACGACGTGGTGATGATCGATAACCGTCGGGTCATGCACGGTCGTGAAACGATCGTCGATGAGCGTCGACGCATTTTCAATGCCCTGAGCTATCGCTGAGAGGGATCCATGAACAACGATAAATACATTATTGGCGGGCAGTACGAGACGTACCTCGACGGCGATGGTCGGCAGATCATCGACCTGACCGGCGGGTTTGGCTTCCAGGTGCCTGCGGTGATCGAAGCGGTCACTCGCCAGGCGCAGATCATGGGGCTGTCCAACCGGGTACTGATGTCTGAACCGCTGATTGCCTTGTGCCGCCGCCTGGCCGAGCTGCTGCCTGAGCAGCTGGTCAGTTCCTATGTATGCAGTTCCGGCGACGAAGCGTTCGAGGGCGCTTTGAAGTTATGCAAGGGGCTAAAGCCGAAGGGCAACACCATCGTGTATATCCAGGGTGGTGATTACGGCTCGCTGACCTACGGGCGTTGCCTCAACGCCGCGCAGGGCGACCTCGATGTGCAAGATTTCCTGGGCTTAAAGCGTGTGGCGATTCGTCATCTCACGGACCTGGACTCGGTGGATTGGAATGATTGCTTCGCGGTCTGCCATAGCAGTACCCGCCTCGATGCGAGCGGTCGATTGCAATTGCTCGAGCCGGCCCTGGTCGAGCGCTTGCATGCCCGTGCAGCGCAAGCCTCGGTGCCGGTGATCGCGGTCGATACCCAGACCTGCCTCGGCAGTCTGGGTTCGCTGTTCGGCTTCCAGCGTTATCGCTGTGTACCGGACATTGTCGTGCTCGGTGGCGCGCTGGGGGGCAGTGCGATTCCCATCGGCACCTATACCTGCAGCGAGCGCATGGCCTGGCAAGTCTATGGACGCAGCAGCCCGGCCAAGCATGGCAGCACCACTGCCGGCAATCCGATGGCTTGCGTGGCCGCGCTGGCCGCGCTGGACTACGTGCAGGCCCACGACTCGCCCCGTCAATGCCTGGAAAACGGCCAGCGACTGGCGCAGACCCTGGCGTCGTTCGGCGCCGTGGCGGAAGGCGGCTGGGTCAGCCTGCCACTGGCCGATGACCTGCAACCGAGCGTGCTGTGCGAGGCGCTTTACCTGCAAGGCATCTATGTCAGTACGCCCCGTGGCCGCGAATTGATCTTGCGCTGCCCGATCACCGCTCGCCCCGAACATATCCAACGTGCCGCCAACATCATCAAGGAGACTTTAAGCCATGTCCTTACTCAGGCCGCATGAACAACTGCTGGATGATTGCCAGCGGTACTGGAGCGCATCGGCGGCCAAGCTCTATCGCCTGGGCAAGACCAGCGTCGAGCAACAGGCCGATGGCATTCACGTCACCGACCACACCGGTAAACGCTTCATCGACTGCGCGTGCAGCTATGGCGTATTTATCGTCGGCCACCGTAACCCGATGGTCCGCGAGCAGGTGCAGGCTCAACTGAACCAGATGGCCTGGGTACCGGAAGGCCGGCGCCATCCGCTCCAGGACAAATTGACCGAGCGTCTGTGCCAGTTGGTACCGGGGGAGTGGGGTGATGTGCAGTATATGGTCTCGGGGGCCGAGGCCATCGAGCAGAGCCTGCGCTATGCGTTGCGCATCCAGCCGCATCGGCGTGGGATCGTGGTGATGAGCGGGTCCTACCATGGCAAGACCCTGGCGGCGATGAGTATCCTGGGGCAACGCCAGAATCACAGCAGCTATGGCATCGCGGCTCCCGATGTGACCCATGTGCCCTACGGTGATTTTGCGGCCCTGCAAAAAGCCGTCGGCGAGGGCGTATGCGCGGTGTATGTCGAACCGATCCTGGGCGGCGCCCACCTGCAGGTGCCGCCGGTGGGCTACATGGCCAATCTGCGAGCCTTGTGCGATGCCACCGGCACCCTGTTGGTGGCGGATGAAATCCAGACCGGCTTCGGTCGCTGCGGCAAATGGTTCGCCGTGCAGTATGACGACGTGGTGCCCGACATCATGATCCTCTCCAAAGGTCTGACCGGCGGCTACACCTCGTTCGCCTGCGCCATGTACAGCAAGCGCCTGGCGACCCAATACCCACTCAGTGAAATCGAGCCCGATACGCGCACCAATGGCGGGCACCCGGTGGCGTGCGCCTCGGCGCTGGCGGCGATCGATTACATCGAGCAGAACAACCTGGTGGAGCAGTCACGGATCAACGGCGGTTTGCTGCGCCATGGCCTGCAACGCCTGGCGCTGCGCTATCCGCAGATCATCGAGGACGTACCGGGCGTGGGCCTGATGACGGGGTTGCGTTTGCGCGGATCGGTCTATGAAGCCCTGATGAGCATGGAATTGAGCAAACGCGGCATTCATGCCGGCCACTCGATGAATGAAAAGGCCGAGCGTCCGGTACTGCGCTTTTATCCGCCGCTGAACATCTCGCCCGATGCGTTGCGCCATATCCTGACGATGATCGAAGAGGCCCTCGAAGCCATCAACCGGCGCCCGAAGCTGGCGGTCAAGGCGTTTTCCCTAGTGGTGCGCAACATGTACCAGTTACCCAATAAATGGTTGCGCAGCAAGGAGGCGTCGTGAGTATGTTCAATCCCGACTCGCTGACCCTGCGGGAAATGGCGGGTCTGTTGCGACGTGGCGTGCTGACCAGCGTCACGTTGCTGGAGTTCTACCTGCAGCGGATTGCCGAGCGTAACCGGCAGATCAATGCACTGATCCAACTGGCGCCCGTGGAGGAACTGCGGCGCCAGGCCCGCGAAGCGGACGAAATGGCGCGCATCGGCCAGATCAGTGGTCCGCTGCACGGTATTCCCATCACCATCAAGGATGTCCTCCACGTCCAGGGATTCCGGATGTCCCGGGGGGTGGAGGAGATGCTGGGCGACGTCAGCCAGCAGGACGCGACGGCCGTCGCCCGGCTTCGGCAGGCCGGTGCGATCATCCTGGGCATCAGCAATGTGCCTGAACTGTGCATGGCCTTCGAGACCGAAAACCTGATCTACGGTCGCACCCTCAATCCCCACGACTTGCAACGCTCCGCCGGCGGCAGCAGTGGCGGTGAAGCGGCTGCAATCGCCGCCGGATGCTCGCCCGCCGGGCTGGCTTCCGATGCCTGCGGCAGCGTGCGGATACCTGCGCACTTCAACGGCATTTGCGGCTTGAAACTGACCCAGGGCCGGGTGCCGTTGACCGGCCAGTTTCCCAACGACCGCTCCGGGTTGTTCCACATGACTTCGGCTTTCGGCGTGATGGGACGTTATGTCGATGACCTGGCGTTGCTCGGGCCGCTGATCAGCGGTGCCGACGGACAGGATCCGGACACCGTCGACGTGCCGTTTGTCGCCAGTGAACCGCTGGCCAGCCTGCGGGTCGCACTGTTTTCGGAGTCGGACCGCACGCCTGTCAGTGCGGCGGTGAGCGAGGTGTTGCAACAGGTCGAACGGTGCCTGGGGCAGGTGGTGGCGCAGGTGAGTCCGGTAGCGCCGCCGATGCTCGAGGAGGCCTGTGATGTGCTGTGGCGGGTGTTCATCACCGGCGCCGATGCCGGGCGTGGCTGGCGACAGTTGTTCGAGTCGATGAACAAGCGTCGTTTCACCCCGGCCATCGCGCGGTTGCTGGACATGAGCGAAGCGACTGAGTTGACCGTGGATGAGGTCAAGCGTGACTGGATCGCGATCGACACGTTCCGCTATCAGCTGGCGAAGTTCTTCAAGCAACACGACCTGTTCATCTGCCCGGTGTTTCCTGACGTTGCGTTCCGTCATGGCGAGTCCCTGGAGGATCGCAACCGCTATGCCTTCGTGTTCCCGTTCAGTCTCAGCGGTTCGCCGGCGGTGGTGATCCGCGCCGGCACCGATGCGGCCACCGGGATGCCCATCGGCATCCAGATCGTCGGACCCCACTGGCAGGAAGAGCGGTTGCTGGCGGTAGCGGCTTTCCTGGAACGGGAGCTGGAGCGCTGGAGCCCGGTTGCACCTCGTTCGGCGTCGGCGTACTAGCGTTGCATGTGCGTCGCGCAAGCATAGGGCCCCGGGGCGATTTCAAGCCGTAGCGGTTCTGGCATTACGGCTTGAAATCACCAATGCCAGCATCCCGACGCCTACCAGCCCGGCGCCGATGATTTCGAGCGCCATTGGCTGTTGCCTGAGCCAGAACCAGTTGAGCAGCGTCACGAACAGGGTGTTGAGGTACACGTAGGAAATGACCGTGGACGGTGCGATCACGCCGATGGCCCGGTGCAACAGCCAGAACGTGGCAAGGGTACCGAACAGGGCCAGGTACACCAGCCAACCGATATCCGGCAGCGACAGCAGCCGGCCGCTGCGCCAGCCGCCGCTGAACAGGCAGAACACCAGCAGAAACAGCGAACCGAACAGCATGTTCCAGAACGTCATCGCCACTGGATCCCGGCCCTTGAGCGCCTTGGCCTTGAATCGTTGGCTAAGGGGCGAGTACAACGCCATCGCCACGCAACCGACACCGAAGACCAGTACCGGATAGAGCGCGGGCATCTGCCCCGGTGCCGCCCCCTTGAGCGTCAGTAACACGGCACCGGCCGCCGCGATCAGCATGGGCAGCAGGCGGGTCTTGAGGTTTGGACTGGGCAGCAGGAACACCTCGAAGAACAAGGTGATCAATGGCACCAGTGTGTACAACGTCGCGGTATTGACCGCCGAGGTGTAGCGCAACGCCTCGAACAACGAACCAAAATAGGTCGCCAACAACAGGCCAAGCACTGCGTGAGCCAGCAACCCTTTGGTGGTGATGGGCGAGGTGTTTTTCAGCAGCAACAGCGGCAGGAACAGCAAGGCCGAAAACAGCAGTCGCAAGCCCGTGAGCAGAATCGGATCGATCGAGTGGCTGACCTGGGCCGCCGCGAAGAACGAAGAGGCGATCAGTATTGCCCAGATAAGCATGCCCCAGTGAGCGGCTGCAAAACCGACGTGTTTCATCAATGTCTGATTCCTGTGTTCGAGAACTGGAACGTCATGATGGACAAATCCGTCAGCCGTCATGGGTAGGGTGGATAAAGACAGGGCCGCAGTCATTGCGGCCCTTTGCTCTGTGACGCAAACGGATTCTCTAGCTGATGTGCCGTGCGTACTGCTTGGGATTGAAGCGCAACACCATGAGGATCATCAGTGCCATGACCGCGGTGAGCGACCACCAGGCCCATTCGAAGCTGCCCAACTGATCGCGGATCATTCCGGCAATCAACGGTGAAAGTCCGGCGATCAGATAGCCGATGCCCTGCACGAATGCCGTCAGGCCCCCGGCCCGGCGTGGATTGTCCAAGTGATCAAGGGACACGATCAGGCTCATCGGGAACAGGCCACCGATGCCCAGCCCCAGCAGGCAAGGCCACAGCAGGCTGAAGCGGTCCGGGCTGAGAATCAGGCCGCAGAAGCCCGCCATGATCAGGGCCAACAGGACAGCCAGTACCAGGCGCTTATCCTGGCTGCGGTTGGCAATGGCCGGGGTGACGAGGCCAGACAACACTTCCATCGCCGTCAGGAACCCCAGCAACAGGCCCGCGTGCTGCTCGCTCCAGCCTTTTTCCACATAGTACGGCGCCAGCCAGGCCAGCACACAGGTGTAGGACGCAGTGCCCAGGCCGAAGAAAATCGCCAGCAGCCAGGCCCGGCCATTGGCGAAGAACGACTCCTTGTTCCGGCTCGGAGCGTCGGGTAGCGGCGTGACGGCCGAGCGCTGGGCGTACCAGCAACCCAGGGCCACCAGCGCCAATACCGCCCAGATCGCCAGTCCAATACGCCAGCTGCCGGTCTGGGTCAGGACGAAGGGCGAAAACGACGCTGCCAGTGCCGCGCCGCCCATGATCGAAGTGACATACAGCCCCATGAACAGCGAAACGTTGTCGCTGAATCGCGATTTGATCAGGGCCGGCATTACCGCCTGAATCAGCGCGATCCCGACCCCGGCCACCACGGCGCTGACAATCAGCTCGGCGGCGCTGTCCAGATACAGGCGCGACGCCGTGGCGATGCCCACGATCAACAGCGACAGCACGATGGTGCGATGTTCACCGATGCGCAGGGCAATGCGCATGCCCAGGAACATCGCCAGGCCCATCGCCATGACCGGCAGCATGGTCAGCAGTGAAGCGGTGCTGAAACTCAACGGTACGTCGCCACGAATGGCTGACAACAATGGCCCGACCGCGGCCATCGAAGGTCGCAGGTTCAACGCCACCAACACCACACTGACCATCAGCCAGACGGCGTGGGTGCTTGAAGTTCGAACATTTTCCATAACGAAGCCTTGGCTGATAAAAATGCCATTTAGGCCGGGAAGCGAGGGCAGGGGCAAACTGAAAACTGGGCAGGGATATTGAAAGATTAAATGCTATTAACCCTGTGATTGGGGGCGGCAAAGCCGACATCGCCGCAAGTTGACCCACTGCCATCGCGAGCAGGCTCACTCCAACATTTGAGTCGGATGTAAGCAGCATTGGCAGACGCCGCCGACCCCTGTGGGAGCAAGCCTGCTCGCGATGACCGGCAGAGCCGACATCGCCGCAAGCTGACCCACCGCTATCGCGAGCAGGCTTGCTCCCACAGATGCTATTGCATCGCCGGGCTCAACGCCCCCAACCAGGCCACCAGTGCCAGGATGACCGCTGCCACTGAAAACTCGAGCACCATACTGCGCCGCAAGGCTCCCACGGCGATACTGTGTTCGCCGGTTTGCCTGGCCCGTTCCAACTGTGGGCTCAGATGAAAACGGTTCAGTGCGGCGAACACCAGCATGACTCCGAACAGGACGAGTTTGAGTGTCAGCAACTGACCGTAGGTGCTGTCGAACAGTCCGTCGATGCTCGGGCCGACGATGAACAGATAGTTCATCACGCCGGTCACGCTGATGATCAGCACGATCACCGCCCCGACTCTTTCGAAACCGGTCAGGGTTCGAGACAGCACTGACAAGCGCTGTTCGGCCTGGCGAAGCAGCAGTACAAACGCTGCCAACGCGCCGACCCAGGCACCCGCCGCCCACAGGTGCAAAAAGTCAGTGATGAAGTGCCAGCTCCGTCGTTCGCCTTCGTCCATGGCGCCATGGCCGGCCCACGCCAGTGTCGCAAGGGCCACGCCTGCGGCCAGCGTGCCCAGCCACAGGCTGGCGGTCGGTCTGTGTCTGCTTTGCGTCGCGGCGACAACGGTCAGCATCAATGCCAGGATCCGCAGACTCCAGCTCGACCCCACGTCAGTCTCCAATACCATCATCTCAAGGTGCGGTCGCAACTCGGTCCAATCCGTCACGCCGCTCATGGCCCAGACCATGCACAGCATGCCAGCGATGGACAGCAGCACGCCGATGATGGCCGTGCTCGCCAGCAGCCATGCGAAAGGCAACACTTCACCCAACCTTCGTTCCTGGCCCCGCAGACCATAAAGGCCGAAAACCGCCAGGCCGAACAGCAACATCAGATCCAGATAGAGGGCCAGGCGTAGAGCGATGTTGATCAGCGCTATGTCGATCGAGTCGCTCAACTCACTTCACCTTGAATGTGACGTTGCCGGTGATCGGGTGAGTATCGGACGATACCGCGCGCCATTGGACCTGATAGGTGCCCGACATGAGCGGGGTATTCGGGACGATGACCATGGTCTTGGGGTCTTCGCTGCCCGATACCTTGGCCGGCATAGGCATCGGCGAATGGGCCGACATGCCGGGCATCTCGGTCATCAGCAGCTTGGCGCCGGAGAACTTGGTCATCAGGTTCTCGGAAAAGTGCAGCTCGATTTTCTCCGGTGCCGATCCCTGCGAGCCTTCGGCAGGGGTGGTGGACAGCAGCTTGGGGTGTGCTTGGGTCAGGCCGCTGCTCAGCAGCCCGGTGGACAACGCGACGGTGATCACAGTGTTTTTGATGAATGACATGCAAGGACTCCTACAACGGTTTTCTAGTTTTTTGGGAAATGAAGGGGCTCAATCCGTCAGAACCACATGCGCACGCCCAGGACCAGGCGTGCCTCGCTACGGTCATCGCCTTCTTCGCGGGCGTAGTCGGCGGTGTTGCCATGGGTGCGGTTCCAGGTGACGCCGATGTAAGGGGCGAATTCGCGACGGATTTCATAACGAAGCCGCAGGCCCAGTTCGGTGTTCGATAACCCTGAACCCACCGCGCGTGCCGGATCGTTCTTGCCATGGAAATTGGCTTCGGCAGTGGGTTGCAGGATCAGGCGGTTGGTCAACAGGATGTCGTAGTCGCCTTCCAGGCGCATGGCGCTCTGGCCGTTCTCGCCGAGATAGGCCGTGGCTTGGGTTTCGAAGTTGTACAGCGCCATGCCCTGGATGCCCAAGGCAGCCCAGGTTTGTGGCTCGTCCGGCTTGAAGTCCTGGCGCACGCCGGCCACTACCTCCCACCAGGGGCTGATGGCGTGACCCCAAAGGGCCTGGAGTTCGGCTTCTTCAGTCTTGCCGTTGGTGCGTTCGCCTTCGGTGCGCAGCCACAACCGATCGATGTCGCCGCCGATCCAGCCGGAGGCGTCCCAACTCAGTGCGTTGCCTTCGTCGGCGTCTTGCCATTCCAATTGATTGACCAGGAAGAATGAGTTGAGCGCGCTGTCATTCATCCTATGGCCGCCGTGGTCCTCATAGACCGCTGCGCGATCGGCGGCGGTCAGTTCGGGGATCGGCGTGCGGCTGGTGGTCCTGGGCGGCTCCATCGACTGCATGTCCTGCATTGAATCCATGCCTTGCATCTGGCCGTGGTCCATGCCCTGCATCTGGCTGTGATCCATGCCTGGCATAGCGTTGCCGGCTGCCCAGGCGGGCGCGGCGATGCCTTGTGCCAGGCCGGCCATGACCATCATCGACAGGAGGGGGGATTGAATGTGGCGGGTCATGGTTCGGCTCCTCATTCCTGTACCCGGATTTCACGGAACATGCCCATTTCCATATGGAAGAGCAGGTGACAGTGATACGCCCAGCGTCCGAGGGCATCGGCGGTGACCCGGTAGCTGCGCCTGGAACCGGGCGGCACGTCGAGGGTGTGCTTGCGCACCATGAACTGACCGTTTTCGTCTTCCAGGTCGCTCCACATGCCGTGCAGATGGATGGGGTGAGTCATCATGGTGTCGTTGATCAGCACGATGCGCAGCCGTTCGCCGTACTTGAACAGCAACGGCTCGGCGTCGGAGAACTTCACGCCGTTGAATGACCAGACGAATTTTTCCATGTGTCCGGTCAGGTGCAATTCGATGGTGCGACCCGGTTCGCGGCCGTCCGGGTCTGGGAAGCTGCTGCGCAGGTCCGCATAGGTCAGCACCTTGCGACCATTGTTGCGCAGGCCCATGCCCGGGTCGTCGAGCTTGGGCTTGACGCTCATGGCCTGCATGTCCACCAGTGGGTTGCCTTGCTCCGATGCCGGATGGGACGGCATGTTGCCCATGCCGGGCATGGCGCCGTGGTTCATCATCGGCATGTCACCCTGATCCATGGTCGACATTTCGCCTTGATCCATGCCCTGCATGTCCTGCATGGCAGCGTGATCCATTGCGGGCATCTTGCTGTGATCCATGCCCTGCATCGATCCATGATCCATGCCGCCCATGCCCATGTCGTCCATGGTCACCAGTGGTCGCGGGTCCAGCGGTGGGACCGGGGCCGAGAGTCCGGCGTGGGTCGCCAGGGTGCCACGGGCATACCCGGTGCGGTCCATCGACTGGGCGAACAAGGTGTAGGCCTGCTCGGTGGGCTCGATGATGACGTCGTAGGTTTCGGCCACGGCGATCCGGAACTCGTCGACGGACACCGGATTGACGTATTGGCCATCGGAGGCGACCACGGTCATTTTCAGGCCGGGGATGCTCACGTCGAAGTAGGTCATGGACGAACCGTTGATAAAGCGCAGGCGAATCCGCTCGCCGGGCTTGAACAGGCCGGTCCAGTTCATGTCCGGCGCCTGGCCGTTCATCAGGTAGGTGTAGGTCGTGCCACTGACGTCCGCCAGGTCGGTGGGGTTCATTTTCATCTCGGCCCACATCTTGCGATCGGCCACGGTGGCGCCCCAGCCCTTGCTGGCGACATCGTCGATGAAGTCGCCGACGGTGCGTTTGTTGTAGTTGTAGTAGTCCGACTGCTTCTTGAGTTTGCGGATGACGTCGGCGGGGTCTTCGTCGGTCCAATCGGTGAGCATCACCACGTAGTCCCGTTCGTACTGGAAGGGCTCGGGTTCCCGGGCATCGATGACCAGCGGGCCATACACCCCGGATTGCTCCTGGAACCCGGAATGGCTGTGGTACCAGTACGTGCCGTTCTGGCGGACCTTGAATTGATAGACGTACTGGCCATCGGGTTCGATGCCCTTGAAGCTCAACCCTGGCACGCCGTCCATGTTGGCTGGCAGGAGAATGCCGTGCCAATGGATGGATGTGGTGTCTTTCAAGCGATTGCGCACCCGAAGGGTCACCGTGTCGCCTTCGCGCCAGCGCAGCAGTGGGCCGGGAATGCCGCCGTTGATGGTCTGGGCTATGCGGGGATGACCAGTGAAATTGACCGGGCTTTCGCCGATGAACAGGTCGAAATCGGTGCCGCTCAGTACATTGGGCTGGCCTGGGCCGGTCACCGCCCAGACAGGGGGGCGCCACAGGCCCAGACCACCCAGGATGCCGCCAGCGGTCAGGCCCTTTACGAAGGTGCGCCGGGAAGTTTTTGTTTGCATCGATAAAAGTCCATCCGTCGATTCGCAACGTGCATGGGGGCAATCCCCGTGCAGGTGTGAAGCAAAGATGACATAGGCGAGCGGGGCGGGTGATTACATTTCAGTCAGGTTGGTTCGCCCCTCCGTTCGCCAGCGATGCAGTGTTTGATGGCGTTGGAGCGTGCCGGCCAGGTACTGATCAGAATGATCTTTTGCATCGGCAGGATATTCTGTAGCCTTGCCGGCTTCACGTTGTCCCGTGCCTGATTGATACCCACTTTCCCGGCGGTACCCGAGTGGTCCGGAGCCGGGTGTATACTCGACTTTCGCGCAAATGCGCCTGCAGGTCTTGCGAACATGACCCAAATTTCCGAACGTCTTCTGGTCCAGGCTCACCTCGACGCCAAACAGCCCAAGCCGCTGAGTGCCGAGCAAGAAGCCTGGTACCGCGCCGCCATCGCCGCCGAGCTCAAGGCTCAGGACGCGGTGCTGGTCGCGCACTTCTACTGTGACCCGATCATCCAAGCCCTGGCCGAGGAAACCGGCGGCTGCGTGTCCGACTCCCTGGAAATGGCCCGCTTCGGCAATGCCCACCCGGCCAAGACCGTGGTGGTGGCCGGGGTCCGGTTCATGGGCGAGACCGCCAAGATCCTCAATCCTGAAAAACGCGTGTTGATGCCGACTTTGGAAGCCACCTGCTCTCTGGACCTCGGTTGCCCGGTGGACGAGTTCTCGGCGTTCTGCGACCAGCATCCGGAGCGTACCGTGGTGGTGTATGCCAACACGTCGGCGGCGGTCAAGGCCCGTGCCGATTGGGTGGTGACGTCCAGCTGTGCGCTGGAAATCGTCGAGAGCCTGATGGACAACGGCGAGACGATCATCTGGGGCCCGGACAAGCACCTGGGCACGTATATCCAACGCAAGACCGGCGCCGACATGCTGCTCTGGGACGGCGCCTGCATCGTCCACGAGGAATTCAAGTCCAAGCAATTGGAGGACATGAAGGCCCTGTACCCGGACGCCGCGATCCTGGTGCACCCGGAGTCGCCGACTTCGGTGATCGAACTGGCGGACGCCGTGGGCTCCACCAGCCAACTGATCGCCGCGGCCCAGAGCCTGCCGAACAAGACGCTGATCGTTGCCACTGACCGTGGCATCTTCTACAAGATGCAGCAGCTGTGCCCGGACAAGGTCTTCATCGAAGCCCCGACTGCCGGCAACGGCGCGGCCTGCCGCAGTTGCGCGCACTGCCCGTGGATGGCGATGAATACCCTGGAGCGTACCCTCAAGAGCCTGCAGGAAGGCACTAACGAGATCTTCGTCGACCCGGCGTTGATCCCCCAGGCCATTCGCCCGCTCAAGCGCATGCTGGACTTCACCCAGGCGGCGCGGATGAAGCTGGCGGGGAATGCCTGAGCCCTGATGTTCGTTCCCACGCTCCGCGTGGGAATGTCTCTACGGACGCTCCGCGTTCGGCTTTGGGACGCGGAGCGTCCTTGGCTGCATTCCCACGCAGAGCGTGGGAACGAGACGTGTGAATCACTTGGTCTTCTTGGGAATCCGCACCAATTGCGTATCCGAGTAGATGTCATGCCAGCTGCGCTTGCGTTTGTCGAACAACGACCAGAGAAAGCCCAGCCCCACCGGCAGCCATGAGGCAATCGACACCACGAACCGCAACAGCGCCTGCCACAGGCTGATGGCCGTGCCATCGGCGTTCTGTACGCGGACGCCCCACACCTGCATGCCTAGGGTCTGGCCGTTGTGGGTCCAGAACTTGGCGAAGAAACCGAACAGTACGAACAGCAGCACGGTGGAGAGCAACGGGTCGCCATCCAGTGCGCCGGCCTCGGTGAGGGCGCGCATTTTCTCTTCGCCGATGATTCCCATCTGGATCATCTTGTAGACGCCACTGGTGACGATCAGCAACGCCGTGCACAGCAGAAAGTCATAGAACATCGCCGCCAGGCGACGACCCAGGCCGACGGGAGGGAAGTCGCCCTGAGGGGTGAGCAGGTGTTTCGGCATGACGGCCTCGGACCAAAAAGAAGCTCATTCTACGGATTTACGCCCATAAAAAAGCCCCTGATATCAATCAGGGGCTTTTGGGGTCGCGAAAGCTTAGGCTTCGGCGACAACCTCGTCAGCCTGCATGCCTTTCTGGCCTTGCACGGCAACGAAGGTGACCTTCTGGCCTTCCTTCAGGCTTTTGAAGCCGCTGCCCTGGATGGCACGGAAATGTACGAACAGATCCGGACCGCTTTCAGGAGTGATAAAACCAAAACCCTTTTCGTCGTTGAACCACTTGACGGTACCGCTCTGACGCTCAGCCATTTTCTTATTTCCTTTGACGCTTAAATTGATGACAGCCTCTTTCACTGGAAAGAGTACTGGGGCTGGGTTGCAGGAAAGTAAGAGACGTCGAACGGGATGTAGCGAACTTCATAGGCTACTGCCCAGGTCACGATTCCAAGCGACCCATGCAAACACAGTGACCAAACTCTACGCCAACTACGAATGAAAAAACAACCCCCTCTAAAGGGCCCGGTTTTCCTCAGCTTGCCGCCATTTATGCGCTTCGTTGGCCTGGGCTTAATCGATAGGCGAGTTCAATTGTTTGCCAACGATATAAACACCGTTGAATAGGAAATAAATGCACCTTTTTATGGCGGTTGCGTTACACATTAGTGCACGTATAACGCAATCGCGTTACTTATAGAAACAGTCAATCAGCCACGGTAGTAGCGTTGTGCAACGAATGGCATTTTGCTTACAAGCAAAGGCACCTTTTTCCCACGGACGATGGCCCAGACTGGTGTTTCCAGGGCGGTATAGGCAGCGTCCAGATAACCCATCGCCAAGGGACCGCCCAGGGTCGGACCGAAGCCGCCGCTGCACACCGTACCGATGATCTCACCGGCCTCGTTGACGATTTCCGCGCCTTCGCGCACCGGTGTGCGTTCCTGGGGCAGCAAGCCGACGCGTTTACGGCTCACACCATTGTGTTGCTGGGCGAACACGGTTTCAGCGCCCGGGAAGCCACCTGCGCGGGCACCGTCGGCACGACGGACCTTGGAGATGGCCCACAGCAGGCTGGCTTCGACCGGCGTCGTCTCGGTGTTCATGTCGTGGCCGTAGAGGCACAGGCCGGCTTCCAGGCGCAGGGAGTCACGGGCACCGAGGCCGATGGCGGCGACTTCCGGTTCCGCCAGCAGGGCGCGGGCAAGTTTTTCCGCATTGGCAGCGGGCACGGAGATTTCGAAACCGTCTTCACCGGTGTAGCCCGAACGGCTGACAAAGCAGTCCACGCCCAGCAGCGTAACGCGCTGGAACTGCATGAAGGTCATTTTCGCCACGTCCGGTGCCAGACGAGCCAGCACGGTAACGGCCGCCGGGCCTTGCAGGGCGAGCAGGGCGCGGGCCTCGAACAGTGGCTCGATGTCGCACTGGCTGCCGATGTGAGTGCGCAGATGGGCCAGGTCCTGGTCCTTGCACGCCGCGTTGACCACCAGGAACAGTTCGTCGTTGCCCAGGTTGGCGACCATCAGGTCGTCGAGAATGCCGCCATTGGCGTTGGTGAACATGGCGTAGCGCTGCATGCCCACTGGCAGATCGATGATGTCCACCGGTACCAGGGTTTCCAGGGCCTGGGCGGCGCCCGCGCCGGTCAGGCGGATCTGGCCCATGTGGGACACGTCGAACAGCCCGGCCTGTTCACGGGTGTGCTGATGTTCTTTCATGACCCCCAATGGGTACTGCACCGGCATGTCGTAGCCGGCGAACGGCACCATGCGGGCGCCGAGTTCCAGGTGCAGAGAATGTAGCGGGGTCTTCAGCAGTTGTTCGGTGGACATATCAGCTCCGGGAAAAATGAAGAGAGAGGCGCGCATCAGCATTCGATGATGTTGACCGCCAGACCGCCGCGGGCGGTCTCCTTGTATTTGCTTTTCATGTCGGCGCCGGTCTGGCGCATGGTGCGGATGACTTTGTCGAGGGACACGAAGTGATGCCCGTCGCCGCGCATGGCCATGCGCACCGCATTGATGGCTTTCACCGAGCCCATGGCGTTGCGTTCGATGCAGGGCACCTGCACCAGGCCGCCGATCGGATCGCAGGTCAGGCCGAGGTTGTGTTCCATGCCGATTTCGGCGGCGTTTTCCACTTGCTGCACCGTACCGCCCAGGACTTCGCACAAGGCACCGGCGGCCATGGAACAGGCGACGCCGACTTCACCCTGACAACCGACCTCGGCACCGGAAATGGAGGCATTTTCCTTGTACAGGATGCCAATGGCGGCGGCGGTCAGCAGGAACCGCACCACGCCGTCCTCGTTGGCCCCGGGGATGAAGCGCATGTAGTAATGCAGCACGGCCGGGATGATCCCCGCCGCGCCGTTGGTAGGGGCGGTGACGACGCGCCCGCCAAAGGCGTTCTCTTCGTTGACGGCCAGGGCATACAGGTTGACCCAGTCCAGCACCGACAAGGGGTCGCGCAGCGACGCTTCAGGGTTCTTGCACAGCTGACGGTGCAGCGCCGCTGCTCGTCGCTTGACCTTCAGCCCGCCCGGCAGGATGCCTTCGTTGCGGCACCCGGCCGCTACGCAATCCTGCATCACCTGCCAGATTTTCAGCAGACCGGCGCGGGTTTCGGCTTCGGGGCGCCAGGCGCTTTCGTTGGTCAGCATCACCTGGCTGATGGACAGGCCATAGGTACTGCAATGGCCCAGCAGATCCTTCGCGCTTTTGAACGGGAAGGTCAGGACCGTGGCGTCTTCGACGATACGGTCGGCACCGGCGGCGTCTTCATCGACGACGAAACCGCCGCCCACCGAGTAGTACTCGCGACTGCGCACTTGCAGGCCCGCACCATCGAAGGCGCGGAAGATCATGCCATTTGGATGGAAGGGCAGCGGCTTGCGAATCATCGCCAGGTGCAGTTTTTCGTTGAATTCGATGGGGTGTTGGCCCAGCAGGTTCAAGCGACCGTTGCTGCGGATCGCCTGCAGGCGGGCGGTCACCGTTTCGGTGTCCACGGTATCCGGGTGTTCGCCTTCCAGGCCCAGCAGCACAGCCTTGTCGCTGCCATGGCCCTTGCCGGTGGCACCGAGAGAGCCGTAGAGCTCGACCTTGACGCTGGTAATGCTCTCGAGCAGGTCATCACGACGCAGCCCTTCGACGAAGCGGGCGGCGGCACGCATCGGGCCGACCGTATGGGAGCTGGAGGGGCCGATACCGATCTTGAACAGGTCGAACACGCTTAACGACATAGGAGGCTCCTTGGGGGAGCAGCTAGGAGCTTCAAGCTACAAGCTGCAAGTTAAAAGCAGAGTGGGGTCTAACTTGCAGCTTGCGGCTCGTCACTTGCCGCTGCTTCTTTAAGCGTAGCTTTCGATCGACGGGCAGGCGCAGACCAGGTTGCGATCGCCGAACACGTTGTCGACCCGGCCCACTGGCGGCCAGTACTTGCCTTCGATCAACGACGCGACCGGGTAAACGGCCTGTTCGCGGCTGTAGGAGTGGGTCCACTCACCGACGATTTCCGCCGCGGTGTGCGGAGCGTTTTTCAGCGGGTTGTCGTCCTTGTCCAGGCTGCCGTTTTCCACTGCGCGGATTTCTTCGCGGATGCAGATCATGGCGTCGCAGAAGCGGTCCAGTTCTTCTTTGGATTCGCTTTCGGTCGGCTCGATCATCAGCGTGCCGGCCACTGGGAACGACATGGTCGGGGCATGGAAACCGAAGTCGATCAGGCGCTTGGCCACGTCATCGACGCTGATGCCGCTGCTGTCCTTGAGCGGGCGCAGGTCGAGGATGCACTCGTGGGCCACCAGGCCGTTGCTGCCGGTGTAGAGCACCGGATAATGCTCTTCCAGGCGACGGGCGATGTAGTTGGCATTGAGGATCGCCAGTTGCGAAGCACGCTTGAGGCCGGCGCCACCCATCATGCGGATGTACATCCAGGTGATCGGCAGGATGCTCGCGCTGCCGAACGGCGCCGCACACACCGCGCCTTCCTTGCGCGCCATGTTGGCATGGCCCGGCAGGAACGGCGCCAGGTGCGACTTGACGCCAATCGGGCCGACGCCCGGGCCGCCACCGCCGTGGGGAATGCAGAAGGTCTTGTGCAGGTTCAGGTGCGACACGTCTCCGCCGAACTTGCCTGGCGCACAGAGGCCGACCATGGCGTTCATGTTGGCGCCGTCGATGTACACCTGGCCGCCGTTGTCATGGATGATGCCGCAGATTTCGCGGATGCCTTCCTCGAACACACCGTGGGTGGACGGATAGGTGATCATCAGCGCAGCGAGGTGTTCGCGGTGCTCGATGGCCTTGGCCCGCAGGTCTTCGATGTCGACGTTGCCACGGGCATCGCAGGCGGTGACCACCACGCGCATGCCGGCCATGTTGGCGGTGGCCGGGTTGGTGCCGTGGGCCGACGAAGGGATCAGGCAGATGTCGCGACGGTCTTCGCCACGGCTCTGGTGATAGGCGCGGATCGCCAGCAGGCCGGCGTATTCACCCTGGGAACCAGCGTTGGGTTGCAGCGACACCGCGTCGTAGCCGGTGGCAGCGCAAAGCATGGCTTCCAGTTCATCGGTCAACTGCTGGTAACCGGCGCTCTGCTCAGCCGGGGCGAATGGGTGCAGGGCGCCGAATTCGGCCCAGGTCACCGGGATCATTTCGCTGGCGGCGTTGAGTTTCATGGTGCAGGAACCCAGCGGGATCATGGTGCGATCCAGGGCCAGGTCCTTGTCAGCGAGCTTACGCAGGTAGCGCATCAGCTCGGTTTCGGAGTGGTAGCGGTTGAACACCGGGTGGCTGAGGATCGCCGATTGGCGCACCAGCTCGGCCGGGATGCGGCTTTGTACGGTGGCGGCCAGCGCGGTGAAGTCTGGCAGGGCCTTGCCGCCGGCCAGCAGCGCCCACAGGGTTTCGATGTCGGCCTGGCAGGTGGTTTCGTCCAGGGACAGGCCCAGGCGTTCCGCGTCCACCACACGCAGGTTGATGCGTTGGGCGCGGGCCTGGTCGTGCAGGGCAGCGGTTTGCGCGCCGGTGTGCAGGGTCAGGGTGTCGAAGAAGCTCTCTTGCTCGACGCTCAGGCCCAGCGCGCCCAGGCCCTTGGCGAGGATCGCGGTCAGGTGGTGGATACGATTGGCAATTTGCACCAGGCCCTTGGGGCCGTGGTACACGGCGTACATGCTGGCGATGTTGGCCAGCAACACCTGGGCGGTGCAGATGTTGCTCGTGGCTTTCTCGCGACGGATGTGTTGCTCGCGGGTCTGCATCGCCAGGCGCAGGGCCGGCTTGCCGAAACGGTCCACGGAAACACCGACCAGGCGGCCCGGCATGTCGCGCTTGAAGGCATCCTTGGTGGAGAAGTACGCCGCGTGTGGGCCGCCGAAACCCAGCGGTACGCCGAAGCGTTGAGCGCTGCCGATGGCCACGTCGGCGCCGAATTCGCCCGGCGGGGTCAGCAGGGTCAGGGCCAGCAGGTCCGCGGCAACGGCCACCAGGGCGTTGGCGGCGTGGAAGCGTTCGGTCAGTTCGCGGTAGTCGAACAGGTCGCCGTTACTGGCCGGGTATTGCAACAGCGCGCCGAAGAACGGGCTGGCATCGGTCAGCTCGCGTTCGTCGCCGACTACCACGTCGATGCCCAAGGGCTCGGCACGGGTGCGCAGCACGTCGAGGGTCTGTGGGTGGCAATGGCCGGATGCGAAGAAGGCATTGCTGCCCTTGTTCTTGCTCAGGCGCTTGCAGAAGGTCATGGCTTCGGCGGCGGCGGTGGCTTCGTCGAGCAAAGAAGCGTTAGCGATCGGCAGGCCGGTGAGGTCGCTGATCAGGGTCTGGAAGTTCAGCAGCGCTTCGAGACGACCCTGGGAAATTTCCGGTTGGTACGGCGTGTAGGCGGTGTACCAGGCTGGGTTTTCCAGCAGGTTACGCAGAATCGGGGCCGGCGTGTGGCAGTTGTAGTAGCCCTGGCCGATGTAGGTCTTGAACAGTTTGTTCTTGGCGGCGATGGCCTTGATCGAGGCCAGTGCATCGGCTTCGCTCTGACCGTCCCCCATCTCCAGCACGCTGGTTCCCTTGATGCTCTCAGGGATGACGCTGGCGCTCAGGGCTTCCAGGGAGTCGTAGCCCAGGCGCTCGAGCATGGCTTGCTCGTCGCTGGCCCGTGGGCCGATATGACGGGCGATGAATTCGTTGGCGGTGCCCAGATTAACGGTCATGTGGCGCTCCTCAGGCTTCGGCGTTGGCTTTGATCAGGCGGTCATAGGCGTCCTGATCCAGCAGTTGGCCAACTTCAGCGGCATTGGCTGGCTTGAAACGGAAAAACCAGCCTTCGCCCAGCGGATCTTCGTTGACCAGTTCAGGATTGCTTTCCAGGGCCGGGTTGACTTCCAGCACGTCACCGTTCAGCGGCATGTAGACACCGCTGGCGGCCTTCACCGATTCCACGGTAGAGGCTTCGTCACCCTTGGCGTAGGTTTTCAGTTCCGGTAACTGAACATAGACCACATCGCCCAAAGCGTTCTGTGCAAACGCGGTGATGCCGACTGTGACGCTGCCATCGGCTTCGGCGCGCAGCCATTCGTGATCTTCAGTGAAACGCAACTCGCTCATGGGAACTCCTGGGGCCAGATTCGTCTGGTGGACGCGAAGAAAGGCGCGGGGGCTTGGCCCGGCCATATGTAAATACCCATAGCAAGAATGCGGCCAATGTTGATAATTGCTTACAGATCAATGACTTAATTGAATTAGGTGCGACTCGGGCAACCGCATCTGTAGTGAAATCGCTACAGCTGCGCGCTTGGAGAAAATGATTGCGGGATCAAAGCCTTATCCGGCGCAGCTTACCGTAGGCTGTAGCGATAGCGTTCCACTGTAGCGCTTTCAGTACAGATAGAGGTCGTTTTTGTATGGGTTCAGGCGCGCACCGTCCCTGTGGGAGCGGGCTTGCTCGGGAATGCGGTGTGTCAGGTAATCACATATCGACTGGCAACCGCATTCGCGAGCAAGCCCGCTCCCACAGTGGAAGGTGATGCGGCTACGGCTTGTTGGGAATCCCATACTTGCGCAGCCGATGAGCAATCGCTGTGTGGGAGGTTTGCAGGCGGCTGGCGAGTTGACGGGTGGAGGGGTAGTTGACGTAGAGGCTTTCGAGCAGATGTTTTTCGAAGGTTTCCACGGCCTGTTCCAGGCTTTCGACGTCCACATCGCCTTGTCGCGCGACGGAGGTACCGGCGATGTCCAGATCGCCGATGTCCACCAGGCTGCTCTCGCAGATGGCCGCGGCACGGAAGATCACGTTTTGCAGTTGTCGCACGTTACCGGGCCAGCGGTTGCCCAGCAACGCCGGATAGGTGCCGGGGGCGAGGCGACAGACCGGGCGCTGGATCTGGGCGCAGGCCTGTTGCATGAAATGCCGGGCCAGCAGGAGGATGTCCTGGCCGCGCTCACGCAGTGGCGGGACCTCGACGTTGAGCACGTTCAGGCGATAGAACAGGTCTTCGCGGAACGAACCTTCGTTGACCATTTTCTCCAGGTTGCGATGGGTCGCGCTGAGAATCCGCACGTTGACCTTGATTTCCCGGTCGCCGCCGACCCGGCGGAAGCTGCCGTCGTTGAGGAAGCGCAGCAGCTTGGCTTGCAGGTACGGCGACATTTCGCCGATTTCATCCAGGAACACCGTACCCTGGTTCGCCAGTTCCATCAGCCCCGGTTTACCGCCCCGTTGTGCACCGGTAAAGGCGCCGGGGGCGTAACCGAACAGTTCGCTTTCGGCCAGGTTCTCCGGCAGCGCGGCGCAGTTCAGGGCCAGGAACGGTGCACCGTGCCGCGCACTGATGGCATGGCAGGCCCGGGCTACCAGCTCTTTGCCGGTGCCGGTTTCTCCTTGGATCAGCAGCGGAGCATCCAGCGCGGCAACCCTTTTCGCCCTGGCCTTGAGGGAGCGGATCGCCGGGGAGTCGCCAAGCAGCGCATCAAAACCTTCGGCATGGTCGTGGTGCAGCGCCGACAAGCGTTCGCCGATGCGGTTCGGCTGGTACAGCGTGAGCAACGCGCCGGCGTCGGTGATGGGCATGGCGTCCAGCAACCAGGTCTGGCCATTGAGGGTGATTTCTCGCAGCGGCAAGCGAAAGCCATTCTCCACCAGGGTATCCAACAGCGCCTCGTCCCCGAACAGCCCGGCTACGCTTTCGCCGGCCGGTTCGCGACCGTACAGGGCAATCAGCGCAGGGTTGGCCAGCAACACGTTGCCGGAGCTGTCGAGGGCCAGCACCGGGTCGGTCATGGCCGCCAGCAACGCATCGAGCTGCAGATGCCGACGCTGGCCCGGCAGGATGTCCACCACGGTGACCGATTGTACCCCGCGCACGCTGAACAGCGCCTCGCGCAGCTCGTCCAGCACCTGTGGGCTGAGGGTCGGGGCGTCGATGTAGACGTTGGGCGGTACCATCTCCACCGCATCCAGATTGAGATTGCGACCACCCAGCAATGCCAGGACTTCCTGGGTGATGCCAACGCGGTCGATGAAACTGACGTGGATACGCATGGGGCGGTTTCGGGTTCTGGAATGCGGAGGGTGGCAAGTATGCCTTGGGGCGGGCTGTTGGTGGAATCCTGGCGCTATTCTTGACCTCCACTGGGTACCCCTGTGGGAGCTTACAAGCCGATATCCCACTCCGGCGTCTCGGGAAATCTCACCACCAGGAAATCCACCAGGCTGCGCAGTGCCGACGGCATGTGTCGGCGTGATGCGTACACCGCGTACATGTTCATCTGCCGGGGTTCGGCGTGGGCCAGCAGGCGAACCAGCTCACCGCTCTTGATGTGGGCGCCGGCCTGGTAGCTGGGCAGCATTGCCACGCCGGCCCCGGCGATGGTCGCTCGCAGCAGGGTACTGGCGTCGTTGCCGCTGATATTGCCCTGCACCGGCACCGCGACCTGCTCGCCGTCCTGCTCGAAATGCCAGAGGCTCTTTCCCACGTAGGAATGGGTCAGGCAATTGTGCCGGCTCAGGTCCTCGACCCGTTGCGGTGCCGGGTGTTCGCGCAGATAGCTGGGCGAGGCACAGATCACCGAGCGGCAGACGGTGAGGCGCCTGGCGATCAGGCTGGGGTCCAGGTCGTAGCTCATGCGGATCGCCAGGTCGATGCGCTCATCTACCAGGTTCACGATGCGATCGAGCATTTGCAGGTCGACGCTCACTCCCGGATAACGGGTGACATACTCGGTGATGGCCGTTGCCAACTGGGCCTGGCCGAACGAGGTGCTGGAACTGATGCGCAACATGCCCCGTGGGGCGTCGTCCGGTGCACTGACGGCCGCCTGCATATCGCTGGACAGCTCCAGCATTTGCCGGCAGCGTGGCAATGTTTCGATGCCGGCGGCCGTCAGGCTCAGCTTGCGGGTGGTTCGGTGCATCAGCCGGGCACCGATCCAATCCTCCAGTTCCGCCAGATACCGCGACACTACCGGCCGCGACAGCTCCAGATAATCGGCCGCCGCCGATTGGCTGCCCAGGTCCACCACGGTGATAAACACCCGCATTGCTTGTAGACGATCCATGATTTGCCCGATTTCAGAAACAAACTATGTCGTAGCATCGCATTTTTTGGAGCGAATCAGGTGACTAAGCTCCGTTTCATTGCCTTCGGGCCAATCGACAACGGAGCACAGCATGACCGCAAGCACCTCACTCAAGCGCCTGTTGCTGGCGACTGCCGGCTTGGTCTTCGCGGCCCACGCCTGGGCCGCCGACCTTACCCTCGACGTCTACAATCCTGGCGAGGCAGCGGTGTTCCCAGTGACCTCGGTACTGGTCAGCGGCGCAAAGGAGGCGATTCTGGTGGATGCCCAATTCGGCAAATCCCAGGCTGAGCAGGTGGCGCAGAAAATCCGTGCCAGCGGCAAGCGATTGACCGCGATTTATATCAGCCATGGCGACCCGGACTACTATTTCGGCCTGGAAACCCTGACCGCCGCGTTCCCGGAAGCCAAGGTGCTGGCGTCTGCGCCAACCGTCGAGCACATCAAACAGACCGTCGACGGCAAGCTTCAATACTGGGGGCCGATCCTGAAGGCCGACGCACCGGCCAAGGCGGTCGTGCCCCAGGTACTCAAGGGCGACAGCCTGATGCTGGAAGGCCAGCGCTTGCAGGTCGTCGGCCTCGACGGTCCACAACCGGACCGCAGTTTTCTGTGGATTCCATCGATCAAGGCCGTAGTCGGCGGTGTGGTGGTGGCCGAGAATATTCATGTCTGGATGGCCGATACCCAGACGCCGCAATCCCATAAGGACTGGCTGGCGATACTGGCCGGCATTGAGAAGTTGCAACCGCGCATGGTGATTCCGGGCCATTACCTGGGCGAGAGCGAGCGTTCGCTGACGTCGGTCAAATTCACCGCCGCCTACATCCAGGCCTTCGACGAAGAAACCACCCGCGCCAAAGACTCCGCTGCCCTTATCGCCGCGATGAAGCAACGCTTCCCGAGCCTGGGTGAAGACAGCTCTCTGGAGCTCAGTGCCAAAGTGGCCAAGGGGGAGATGAAGTGGTGAAGCCCGATTTCCGGTTGTAACCCGGTTGTGGCGAGGGATAAATCCCCTCGCCAAAAAGCAAGCTTTCAAACATTGATAATCACAGGAGAACACCATGAGCAAAATCGCAATCATCGGTGCTACCGGTCGTGCCGGCAGCCAACTGATGGAAGAGGCCCTGCGTCGCGGTCACAGCGTGACAGCCATCGCTCGTAACACCGCGAAAATCGGGGAAAGGGCCGGGGTGACCAGCAAGCAACTGGATGTATTGGACAGCGAAGCGTTGACCGCAGCGGTCGCCGGCCACGACGTGGTCATCAGCGCCGCCCACTTCGCCACCGTCCCGGCCGACAAGGTGATCGCTCCGCTCAAGGCTGCCGGGGTCAAGCGCTTGCTGGTGGTGGGCGGTGCCGGCTCGTTGCTGCTGCCGGACAACAGTCGGGTGATCGACAGCGAGGGTTTTCCTGAGCAATACCTCGCCGAAGCCACCGCCGGTGCGCTGTTCCTGGACGTGCTGCGCAAGGAGCAGGACCTGGACTGGACCTTCCTCTCGCCCTCGGCGGAGTTCGTCGAAACCGGGCGCACCGGCCAGTTCCGGCTTGGCAAGGAGCACCTGTTGTTCGACGCCAGCGGGCGCAGCTGGATCAGCTTTGCCGACTACGCCATTGCAATGATCGATGAAGTGGAAGCGCCGCAGTTCTCACGCGCGCGGTTCACCGTCGGCTACTGATCCGGCCCCATCGCGAGCCCCTGTGGGAGCGGGCTTGCTCGCGAAGGCGGTGTGTCAGCCAAGTAAATGTCGACTGACACGCCGCTTTCGCGAGCAAGCCCGCTCCCACAGGGTTTTACAGATCAGCCGTGAACCTTCACCCAGACACTGACCAGTACCGTCGCCGCCATCAGCCATGCCACGGCCGCCACGGCCAGTGAAGCCTCGAGGCGCATGCGGTCGACCATGATGTACAGCGTCGCCAGATATACGAAGTACGGAATGATCGACCACATGCCAAACACGATGGTGGTCTTCAGGTCCTCCACCGAGCGGCCCTTACCGACGATGTAATGGGCAATCAGGGCAAAGGTGGGGAACAACGGCACCAGCCCGGCGATGTAATAGTTGCGGGTCTTGGCGAGCATCGCCAGGATCACCACCACCGCCGCGCCGAGCGCCGCCTTGAAAATCAGGTCCACAGTTTCATCGTCCCCGGTCAGTGGCTCAGGCCATATTTTTTGACTTTGTCGAACAGCGTGGTTTTGGCCATCCCCAGTTCCTGACTGGCCTGGGTCAGGTTGCCACCGCTGCGTTGCAGGGCGTCGACCAACAGGTTGCGTTCGAAGGCTTCCACCGCTTCGGCGAAGGCCAGGCCCTGGCTGGCGCCGCTGGACCCGGATTTTTTGAAGGCCGGCAAGCCGAGGGCGAAGCGTTCGGCAACGTTGCGCAGCTCCCGCACGTTGCCTGGCCAGTCGTGGCTCATCAGATTGGACAGGGTCTGGTTGTCCAGCTCCGGTGCCGTACGGTCGAAGCGCAGGGATGATTGCTGAAGAAAATGCTCGAACAGTTGCAGGATGTCTTCCCGCCGTTCGCGTAGCGGCGGCAGTTCCAGGGTCACCACGTTGAGGCGGTAATACAGGTCGCTGCGAAACTGTCCGGCCCGACCCAGTTCATCCAGGTCGGACTTGGTCGCGGCGATCACCCGGCAATCCACGGCCACGCTCTGGTTCGAGCCCAGCCGTTCGAGAGTGCGCTCCTGCAGGACGCGCAACAGCTTGATCTGCAAGGGCAGGGGCATGCTTTCCACTTCATCGAGAAACAGCGTGCCGCCGTCGGCGTGCTCGATCTTGCCGATCCGACGCTTGCCTGCACCGGTGAAGGCATTGGCTTCGTGGCCGAAGATCTCGCTTTCGAACAGGTTCTCCGGCAAGCCGCCACAGTTCAGCGCGACGAACTGTTTGCCGTTGCGTCGGCTGAAGTCATGCAGGCAGCGGGCGACCAGTTCCTTGCCGGTACCGGTTTCGCCTTCGATCAGCACGTTGGCCGAAGTATCGGCTACGTTGGCGATCAATTCCCGCAAGTGCTGCATGGCCGGCGAGCGACCGATGATCCGCCCTTCCAGGGAGTCGCGTTCGGCCAGTTGCCGGCGCAGCGAAGTCACCTCTCGGGCCAGGCTGCGCTTTTCCAGGGCGCGGCGGGCGACGTCCACCAGGCGTTCGGGGGAGAAGGGTTTCTCCATGAAGTCGTAGGCGCCTTTTTGCATGGCGTCCACTGCCATGGAGATGTCGCCGTGACCGGTGATCAGCACCACCGGCAGGCTGCGGTCCCGTTCCTTGAGGCGGGTCAGCAGTTCCAGGCCATCGATGCCCGGCAGGCGGATGTCACTGATGACGATGCCGGCAAAGTCTTCGCCGACCCGCGCCAGGGCCTCTTCGGCGCTGCCCACGCCGTCACAGGGAATGTCTTCCAGGGCCAGGGCCTGCTGGCAGCCCAGCAGGACATGGGGATCGTCTTCGACGATCAGTACGCTCAGGTCGTTGTTCATAGCGGCTCGGCAGATAAAGGGCTTACCAACGGTAAACTGAGGACAAAGGTGCTGCCACCGCCTTCCGGGTGCTCGACATCCAGGTGCCCGCCAGCGGCGGCGGCCAGGCTCGCCGAGAGCGTCAGCCCCAGCCCCAGGCCTTGTTCGCCGGGTTTGGTGGTGAAAAAGGGTTCGAACAGATGCTTGCGCGTTTCCGGGTCGATACCGTGGCCATTATCCCGTACCCGCAGGCGATATTTCCCATCCTGGGCCTGGCCTTCGAGCCACAGCCGAGGCTCGGGTCGGTCCTGCATGGCGTCGAGGGCGTTGCCGATCAGGTTCACCAGGATCTGCTCCAGGCGCGTCTGGTCGATCTGCACCTGGATGTCATCGAAGCCGGCATGCACCTGGACACCCTGGTTTTCAAGGCGACCGGCCAGTAGCTGCAGGGCGGCCTCGACGGCCTTGCCGAGGCTGGCCCGGCCCTTGTCGTCCCCGCGCCGGGCGAAGGAACGCAGGCTGGCGGTAATCCGGCCCATGCGATCGATCAGTTCGTTGATGGTCTTCAGGTTGGCGCTGGCTGTATCCAACTGGCCGCGCTCCAGGAAGCGCACGGTGTTGCCGGACAAGGTGCGCAGGGCGGCCAACGGCTGGTTGAGCTCGTGAGCGATGCTGGTGGACATCTGCCCGATGGCCGCCAGTTTGCCGGCCTGCACCAGTTCGTCCTGGGCCCGGCGCAATGTTTCTTCAGCCTGCCGGCGTTCGCGGATCTGGCTCTTGAGCCGATCGTTGCTGGCCCGCAGGTCGGTGGTGCGTTCGGTAATCCGACGCTCGAGCTGGCTGTTGGCTTCCTGCAGGGCTTCACGGGCGGCGAGGCGGGTGGCGATGACCTTGCGCCGTTCGTTCCAGGCAATCAACAGGAACGCCACCAGGGCGAAGGCCACGGCCACCAGGATGCCCTGGTTGATTGACTGGCGACGCAAGTCTTCAAGGGGCGTCAGCAGGGTGAAATTCCACGGTGTGTCGTTCAGGGGACGGGTCTGCGAAAGGTAACTGATGGCCTGCTTCTCGGCGGCCACTTCGGTGTTGGCCGGGAAGGTCAGTTTCTCCATGCCTTCGGTCAGCCGCTCCCGGGCCAGGGGGATCAGTTCGTTCAGCGGGAACCAGTAATACTGCAGACTGCGTGCCAGGCGCTCCTTGGTGTCGTCACTCAGCGGACGCACGGATTTGAGCCGTCGTGCCGGATCGCTGGAGAGGATGATGATGCCGTTCTCGTCGCTGACGAAAGCCTCCAGGCGCGCCCGTTGCCAGCGCTCCTCCATGGCTTCGAGCCGTACCTTGACCACGGCCACGCCGATGATCTTGCCCTGTTGTTCGAGACCATGGGCCAGGTAATAGCCTGGTTCGCCATTGGTGCTGCCGATGCCGTAGAAGCGTCCCGGCTGGCCGCGAACGGCGTTCTGGAAGTAGGCGCGGAAGGACAGGTCTTCACCCAGGTAGCTGTCGACGTCGCGCCAGTTGCTGGTGGCCATGACCCGCCCGGTGGTGTCCATCACGTAGATGGCCCGGCTGAGGCTGCGGCGGTTCAGGCCTTCGAGGTATTCATTGACGGTCTTGCGATGTTCCGGTGTCGGGTCGTCGAGCAGTTGCGAGACGCTGGATTCAAGCTCCAGCAGGCTGGGCAGGTAGGTGTACTTGCTGATCTCGCTCTCGACGGCGCGGGCATGCAACTCCAACTGGCGCTCGCCATTTTCGGCGAGACCGCGAATGCCATAGTGCTCGCTGATCCAGAAACCAAGGTAACCCAGGCCGATCGTCAGCGCGATGATCAACGGCGGCAGGAACAGATGGCGGATCAGACGGGGTTTCACGGCAAGTGATGGCGGCGTCGCGCGATAGAGGGTGGGGTCGCATTTCATCACAGAAGCCTTGGGTCAACCACAACACAAATCTACAAGCCAACTCCAACCCCTATGTGGGAGCGGGCTTGCTCGCGAAATCGGTGTGTCAGCCACATGAGGTTGAATGTGCTGCCCTATTCGCGAGCAAGCCCGCTCCCACAGAGAAGGGTGGAGCTTTTAGTGCTGCAGGATTTTCTCAAGGAAGTGCTGCGCACGTTCGGAGCGGGCGCTGATGTCGCCGAAGAACTCCTCCTTCGGGCAGTCTTCGATGATCTGGCCCTGGTCCATGAAGATCACCCGGTTCGCCACTTTACGGGCGAAGCCCATTTCGTGGGTCACGCACATCATGGTCATGCCTTCGTGGGCCAGTTGCACCATCACGTCGAGCACTTCGTTGACCATTTCCGGGTCGAGGGCCGACGTTGGTTCGTCAAACAGCATGACCACTGGGTCCATCGCCAGCGCACGAGCAATCGCCACGCGCTGTTGCTGGCCGCCGGAGAGCTGTCCCGGATGCTTGTGGGCGTGCGCGGAGAGGCCGACCCGATCGAGCAACTGCAAGCCTTTCTTGGTGGCTTCTTCCTTGCTGCGACCCAGCACCTTGATCTGCGCGATGGTCAGGTTCTCGGTGATGGTCAGGTGCGGGAACAGTTCGAAGTGCTGGAACACCATGCCCACCCGCGAACGCAGTTTTGGCAGGTTGGTCTTCGGGTCGGCGATGGACGTGCCGTCGACGACGATGTCGCCTTTCTGGAACGGCTCCAGGGCGTTCACGCACTTGATCAGGGTGGACTTGCCCGAACCCGACGGCCCGCATACCACCACCACCTCACCTTTGCTGACCTCGGTGCTGCAATTGGTCAGTACCTGGAAGTCCCCATACCACTTGTTGATGTTCTTGATAGAGATCATACGGCGAACCTTTTTTGCAGACGCTTGACCAGCAGCGAGGCGGCAAAGCTGATTGTGAAGTACACGAGACCTGCGACGATCAGGAACTCATTGGAGCGGCCGATGATGTCGCCATTGGCCCGCGAAGCATTGAGGAAGTCCACCAGGCCGACGGTGTACACCAGCGAGGTGTCCTGAAACAGGATGATGCTCTGTTGCAGCAACAACGGGGTCATCTTGCGAAACGCCTGGGGCAGGATGATCAGGCGCATGGTCTGGCCATAATTCATTCCCAGCGCCTGGGCGGCGCCCATCTGGCCCTTGGGGATCGACTGCACGCCGGCCCGTACGATTTCGCAGAAGTACGCGGCTTCGAACATCATGAACGCCACGACGCAAGAGCCGAACGCCCCGATTGGCGTGTCTTCGCCGGTGATCCAGCGCAGCACGAACGGCACCGCCAGGTAGAACCAGGTGATTACCAGCAGCAGCGGGATCGAGCGGAAGTAGTTGACGTAGGCGCCGGCGATGTTGGACAGCAACTTGTTGTGGGACAAGCGCATCAACGCCAGGATCGTGCCCAGGACGATGCCGCCGACCACGCCGAGGACCATCAGCTTGAGGGTCATTACCATGCCGTTCCACAGGCCGGGAATGGCCGGGACGACACCACTGAAATCGAATTCCATTATTTACCCCCCACGGAGATGAGGCCGGGCACCGCGACTTTCTTTTCGACCATGCGCATGAGCAACATCAGGCTCATGTTCAGGGTGAAGTAGATCAGTGTCGCCAGGGTGAAGGCTTCGAACAGGTTGGCGGAGAACTCGGCGGTCTGCTTGGTCTGCGCGAGCAGTTCCATCAGGCCGATCAGCGAGGCCACGGAGGAGTTCTTGAAGACGTTGAGGAATTCCGAGGTGAGCGGCGGAATGATGATCCGGTAGGCCTGTGGCAGCAGCACGTTCCAGTAGATCTGCGGCAGCTTGAAGCCCATGGCCCGGGCCGCGGATTCCTGGCCGCGTGGCAGCGCCTGGATACCGGTGCGCACTTGCTCGCAGACCCGGGCGGCGGTGAACAGGCCCAGGCACACGACGACGCTCAGGTAGGCCGAGGTGGTCGGGTTCAGGTCCTGCTTGTACCATTCCTGGATATCGGCGGGCAGCAGGTCGGGCACCAGGAAGTACCAGATGAACAGCTGCACCAGCAAGGGCACGTTACGGAAAAGCTCCACGTAGCAGGTGGCAATACCCGACACCAGCCGGTTCGGCACGGTGCGCATCACGCCCAGGATCGAGCCCAGCAGCAGGGCGATGATCCAGGCCACGACGGCGATGGCGATGGTCCAGCCCAGGCCGGCGATGTACCAGTCGAGATAGGTCTCGCTGCCCACACCGGTGGACTTGAAGAATACGCCCCAGTCCCAGTTGTAATTCATTAGGGTCTCCCCTCAGATCGTTCGATGTACAGATGCCCGTCTGGGGAAGCTCCGTTCCCGCCCGGCCTTGAAGGCCAGGCACACGCGACCGGCTCGACAGCCACCGGTTCGAGTGTTTCCTTATTGTCAGCTGGGAGTGACCATCCCCTGAAAGGGCCGGGCCCCTTCAGGAGATAAGGTTAGTCAGAAAAATCAGGACTTCTTGTCGTCAGCCGCTTTGTCGGTCGGATTGGCGATCAGTGCCTTGAGCTCGTCGCTCATCGGGAAGTTCAGGTTCAGGTTTTTCGGTGGGATCGGCTGGGTGAACCACTTGTCGTAGATCTTGTTGATCTCGCCCGACGCGTAGGTGGCCTTGATGGCGTCGTCCACCGCCTTTTTGAACGGCTCGTCGCCTTTGCGCATCATGCAGCCGTAGATTTCGTAGGACTGTGGCGTACCGGTGACGGCCCAGTCATCGGCTTTCTTGGCCTTGGCCGCTTCGCCAGCCAGCAGGGCGTCGTCCATCATGAACGCGACGGCACGACCCGATTCCAGCATCTGGAAGGATTCGCCGTGGTCTTTGGCGGAGATGACGTTCATGCCCATCTGCTTGTCGGCGTTCATGGCCTTGAGCAGGCGCTCGGAAGTGGTGCCGGCGGTGGTCACGACGTTCTTGCCTTTCAGGTCGTCGAAATCCTTGTACTTGGAATCTTTCTTGGAGAGCAGGCGGGTGCCGATCTCGAAGATGCCGACGGAGAAGTCAACCTGTTGCTGACGCTCGACGTTGTTGGTGGTGGAGCCGCATTCCAGGTCCACGGTGCCGTTCTGTACCAGGGGGATACGGGTTTGCGAGGTGACCAGGTTGTACTTGACCTGCAGGTTGGGCATGTCCAGGTCTTTTTTCAGGGCTTCGACGACTTTCAGCTGAATGTCGTGGGAGTAGCCGACCGGTTTGCCGGAAGCGTCCGCGATGTAGGAGAACGGAATGGAAGCGTCGCGATGGCCAAGCGTGATGACGCCGGACTCTTTGATCTTTTTCAGCGTGCCGGTCAGTTCGGCGGCGAAAGCTGGGGTGCTGATCAGAGCGACAGCAACGGCTGCGCCCAGGAGATGGGGAACGATACGCATCGATGTTTCCTCGACATTGTTTTTTTTATTTCAGCCGGTTCGGCCCTGAGTACTTCGAATGTCCGGTTGCTCCTGTTGTGTTGGCGCCCGGGCATTCGTCTCCACGAGTGTAGAGCATGACCCGTGCCAGGCCAGGACGTTAGTACTAACTTATTGTTTTATATGGGTATTAATGTTTTGTTTCAGGTTTTTTGTGGGCAAATTATCCGGTTAGCCGAACCGACCGTCGGGTCGTGTTCGGAAAACCGAATGGCTTGGGCCCGTCTCAATCCAGTGGGAGCGGGCTTGCTCGCGAAAGCGGTAGGTCAGCCACTTTGATGCTGGATGTGCTGCCCTTTTCGCGCGCAAGCCCGCTCCTACAGGGGATATGCGGTGTATGCCAGAATGAAAAAAGCCCCTGAATCGCTGGATCCAGGGGCTTTGGGGGGCGGGGTATCGATCAGGCCGCTTCGATCTTGCGGCGGTTGTGGGCAACTTTATCCAGGTATTGCTGCAGCTTCTCCTGTTCGGCCGGAGTGGTGAACAAGCCCAATTTGCTGCGGCGCCACAGAATGTCCCGGGCATCGACGGCCCATTCGTCACTGCACAGGTAGTCGACTTCCCGGGTATAGAGGTCGGCACCGATCAACTCCCCCAGGTCGCTCAGATTGTGCACGCCTTCAAGCATGCGCCAGGTACGGCTGCCATAGGTCGTGGCCCAACGGCGCGCGAGGGCGGTCGGTACCCAGTCGAACTTATCGCGAATTGCCGAGCAGAGCGCCTGCGGGGTGGTCATGTTCTCGCCGCCGGGCAGCGGGGCGTCGGCGGTCCAGCTCGGCTGTATCTGGGTGAAATAGGGGGCCAGTTGCGCCATGGCCGATTCGGCCAGTTTGCGGTAGGTGGTCAGCTTGCCGCCGAACACCGACAGCAAGGGCGCCTCTACGCCGACGCCGGAGAGTGCCAGGGTGTAGTCCCGGGTCACGGCCGATGGGTTGTCGGACTCGTCGTTGCACAACGGACGTACACCGGAATAACTGTGCAGAATGTCGTCACGGCTGATCTGTTTCTTGAAGTGGGCGTTGACCACATTCAACAGGTAATCGGTTTCGCCGTCGGTAATCGCCACTTTGGCCGGATCGCCGGTGTATTCGCGGTCGGTGGTGCCGATCAGGGTGAACTGGTTCAGGTAAGGAATGGTGAACACGATGCGCTGGTCTTCGTTCTGAAGGATATGCGCGTGTTCGCCTTCGTAGAGTTTCGGCACGATCACGTGGCTACCCTGGATCAGGCGAATGCCATAGGGGGATTCCATCTTCAGGTCATCGCGAATGAACTTGGCGACCCACGGGCCGGCCGCATTCACCAGGGCCTTGGCGCGGATGGAAAACAGGCTGCCGTCGGCGCGTTCCAGGTGCAAATGCCACAGTCCATTGCTGCGGCGAGCGTTCACGCAGCGGGTACGGGTGTGGACGTGCGCGCCTTTTTCCCTCGCCGCCATGGCGTTGAGCACTACCAGCCGAGCGTCGTCGACCCAGCAATCGGAGTATTCGAAGCCCTTGGTGATTTCGCTTTTCAGCGCGCTGTCGGCACCGAATTTCAAGCTCTTGGAACCGGCGAGTTGTTCACGCTTGCCCAGGTGATCGTAAAGGAACAGGCCGGCACGGATCATCCAGGCCGGGCGCAGGTGCGGACGGTGAGGCAATACGAAGCGCATCTGCTTGACGATGTGTGGGGCCTTGGTCAGCAACACCTCGCGCTCGGCCAATGCTTCACGCACCAGGCGGAATTCGTAATGTTCGAGGTAGCGCAGCCCGCCGTGGATCAGCTTGCTGCTGGCCGAGGAGGTGTGGCTGGCCAGGTCGTCCTTTTCGCAAAGGAACACCGAAAGACCGCGACCGGCAGCGTCCGCGGCAATCCCTACGCCATTGATACCACCGCCAATGACGGCAAGGTCGTAGATTTCGGCAATTGGGGGCGTAGGCAACGTGGAGGTGGGCATCGGCTGGCCTCGGGTTCTGTTCGCAATATTTGAATTCGAACATAAATGTTCATTTGCGAAAATATTAGCCCATAAAGACGCCGGCAGCCAGTGGGCTTCGATTGAAAATACTGATCAAAGGAAACTGAAAGGAAAATTTTCGAAAAAAATTAGGGCGCAGGTAATGTCGGTCAACCAGGGGGAGGCGCCGCAGAGCTCGTGGGAGCAAGCTTTGCTCCCACGAGTGATGGCTTAACTGACTTACATTGAGCGTGTGGGCGCCTCGTAACGGGGCAAACGTAGGGTTGAGGAGGGCTTGGGTGTTGGCATCGGCGACGTTGAAAACGTGCCGCCGATATACTTTAGATTTCAATCGCGCGTGACTTTCAGCACGGCTGGAAGAGATGTCCCAAGGATATTTTCATCATTCCCGGTGTAATAGACGATGCGTACCTCGCCGCCATCCTCGGTCAGGTTCAGGACCGGGCGAAAGATAACCACAGAAAGGTCATCTCCTACGCCGAATCGCTCCCTATACATCACCCTGCCGTCGCGTCCGTAGCTTGTCCATCTAGCCCACAGTACAACGAACCTGGGAAAAATAATCGTGAGTCCGGGGTCGGGGATTTTGTCAGGATCGAACAGACCTCCGGTGGCAGCCGGAACTTCCGGGGGTGGGTTCGGTGAGATTTCGCTTCGATGGAAATACAAGGAGTTGACTGCTGATTCCTTGTTTTCCCCAGAGGCTGGAAAAACCTGATAGCTGACATCTGGATGGGCAAAGTTTGTTCCCGGAGGCGTCCCAGGGTCTGCGCGCAGAACACTCTTCGGCACAACGAAATCGAGAAACCGCTCGGGATCCCGTACCGACGACTTTGCGTAATAGCTGCTCGCCTCGTTTCCGCCCAGCCATGAAAGCTGGACAGTATCGTTTGTAGTCATACCCGGATAGACCGCTATGCGGACAACGGCTCCTGACTCGGCAACCGAGGGCAAATCGAGATTTCCACTTTCTGGCGAAAGCTCCATGACCATCGGAAGATCCAGTACATCGGCACCAGGAAGGTAACGCAGGTCTTTTGGCAAATCGGTCATAGTAGTAACTCCACACACTCAAGTCATGGCAGCTACTACGTGCCGTGGTCATTTGGTCAGTGCCCGCTCGGCTGGTGCGGAGCGGGTGCCCAAACGAACGCAGGATTGAGAAGGCACAAACCCAACGTCATGGTCTGTCAGCAAATCTGGTATTCGACCGCTTGGCTATTTTTCAAGCTAGCAGAATTTTAAAGCCCGAAACGCTGGACGGATGGATGGCAGTCAAACCACCTCCAACCGAATTTTGTGCTGGTTCAGCAACTGCACCAAGGCCGGCACCGGTTGCTGGTCGGTGACCAGGCAATCGATCAGGCTGATGGGCCCCAGGCGGACCATGGCGTTGCGCCCGAACTTGCTGGAATCCGCCGCCAGCAGGACTTGCCGGGCATTGGCGATGATTGCCTGGGAGACGCGCACTTCCTGGTAATCGAAGTCCAGCAGGCTGCCGTCTTCGTCGATGCCGCTGATACCTACCAGGGCGAAGTCGACCTTGAACTGGTTGATGAAATCGACGCTGGCCTGGCCAACCACGCCGCCGTCGCGGCGCACGTTGCCACCGGCGATCAGCACTTCGAAGTCGTCCTTGGCGCTGAGGATCGAAGCCACGTGCAGGTTGTTGGTGATGATTTTCAGCTGATTGTGGTTGAGCAGCGCCCGGGCGATGGATTCGGTGGTGGTGCCGATGTTGATGAACAGCGACGCATGATCGGGGATCTGCGCGGCGATGGCTTCGGCGATGCGTTGTTTCTCATCGCGCATCTGATCGGCGCGCATGGCGTAGGCGGTGTTTTCAACGCTCGAATCGTAGGCGGCGCCACCATGGTAGCGACGCAGCAGGTTCATCTCGGCCAGCTGATTGATATCGCGGCGGATGGTTTGCGGGGTGACGACGAACACCTGAGCCATTTCCTCGATGCTGACATAGCCGCGTTCACGGACCAGTTCGAGGATTTGCTGCTGACGGGGAGGCAGATTCATGGGGCTTCCTTTGGGCTGCCATGCAAAATTTGCCCATGATGCCGCAGGAATCCACTCCCGACCAGTTTCAGTCCTTTCTCATGCCGGTTTCAGGCTACTCGGCGTCTTCATGGGATTCCCAATCACGGGTGCGGCTGATGGCTTTTTTCCAACCGGCGTAGAGTTTTTCCTTCGCCTGTTCGTCCAGTTGTGGTTCGAACCGGCGCTCGATCACCGCTTTGCCGCGCAACTCTTCCAGGCTGCCCCAGAAGCCGCACGCCAGGCCCGCCAGGTAGGCGGCGCCCAAGGCTGTGGTCTCGCGCATTTTCGGGCGTTCGACCTGGGTGCCGAGGATATCGGCCTGGAACTGCATCAGGAAGTTGTTCGCCACCGCGCCGCCATCAACGCGCAGGGCCTTGAGGCGTTCACCGGAATCCTGCTGCATGGCATCGAGTACGTCGCGGGTCTGGTAGGCAATCGACTCCAGCGCCGCGCGGATGATGTGATCGACCCGAACGCCGCGGGTCAGGCCGAACAAGGCGCCACGGGCATAGGGGTCCCAGTACGGCGCGCCCAGACCCGTGAAGGCGGGCACGAGGTACACGCCATTGCTGTCCTTGACCTTGTTGGCGAAGTATTCGGTGTCGAGGGCGTCGTTGACGATTTTCAGCTCGTCGCGCAGCCATTGCACTGTGGAGCCGCCATTGAATACTGCTCCTTCCAGGGCATAGGCCACTTCGCCGCGGGGGCCGCAGGCGATGGTGGTGAGCATGCCGTGATTGGATTTGACCGCCTTCTCCCCGGTGTTCATCAACAGGAAACAGCCGGTGCCGTAGGTGTTTTTCGCCTGGCCCGGTTCCACGCACATCTGGCCGAAGAGAGCGGCCTGCTGGTCGCCGGCGATACCACCAATGGCAATGCCGCTCTTGGTGCGGCCGTAGATTTCCGAGGAGGACTTCACTTCCGGCAACATTTCCCGGGGGATGTCGAGGATGTCGAGCATCTTCGCGTCCCACTCCAGGGAATGGATGTTGAAAAGCATGGTGCGCGAGGCGTTGGTGTAGTCGGTGACATGGACCTTGCCGCCGGTAAATTTCCAGATCAGCCAGCTGTCGACGGTACCGAACAGCAGTTCGCCGTTGCGCGCACGCTCACGGCTGCCTTCCACGGTGTCCAGGATCCACTTGAGCTTGGTGCCGGAGAAGTACGGGTCGGTGACCAGGCCGGTGGTCTGGCTAATATAAGGCTCGTGGCCGTCGCGCTTGAGCTGTTGGCAGATTTCGGTGCTGCGCCGACATTGCCAGACGATGGCGTTGTAGATCGGTCGGCCGGTGGTCTTGTCCCACACTACCGTGGTCTCACGCTGGTTGGTGATGCCGATGGCGGCCACCTGATCATGATGCAGGCCGGCCTGGGCCAGGGCTTCGACCATGACCGCGCTCTGGGTGGCGAAGATTTCCATCGGGTCATGTTCGACCCACCCGGCCTGGGGATAGTGCTGGGCGAATTCGCGCTGGGCAGTGCAGACCACATTGGCGTCACGGTCGAAGATGATCGCCCGGGAGCTGGTCGTACCCTGGTCGAGGGCAATGATGTAGTTCTTGTTCTGAATGTCGGTCATATCGAATGCCTTGGGACGTAAATCTGGTCTCGGGTGGTCTCGAGATGTGCGGTCTGGCTTTCACTTTCGAAAAAATATAGACAAGAAACGCTGCTGTCAAAGATTGAAAGTGAACCTTCGGTCATATTTTCAACTATTCGTGAAGTATGACTTAGAATCCCGGCCCACTCTTTTCTGATTTCTTCAGGAGCGGTCATGACCCCCGCATTGGATCTGCTTAAAAAGGTGCGCGCCGAGCATCGTGTCCACAGCTACGAACACGACCCCAAGGCCGCCTCCTATGGCCTGGAGGCTGCGGAAAAACTGGGGCTGGATCCGGCGCAGGTGTTCAAGACATTGCTGGCTTCCAGCGAAAAAGGCGAGTTGCTGGTGGCGGTGGTGCCGGTGGTCGGCAGCCTGGATCTTAAGGCGCTGGCCCATGCCGCCAGGGTGAAAAAAGTCGAGATGGCCGACCCGGCGGCCGCACAACGCTCCACGGGTTATCTGCTGGGCGGTATCAGCCCGTTGGGGCAGAAGAAGCGCTTGCGTACCTTCATCGACAATTCCGCCCGGCCCTTTGCCAGCATCTATGTCAGTGCGGGGCGGCGGGGGTTGGAGGTGGAACTGGCGCCAGGGGTACTGGCCGAGCATACCGGGGCGGCGTTCGCTGATATCGGCCGTGTCTGATCTCTTGCGGGCTACGCTGTAGGGTGAAAATTCACTTGATCTGTCACTGGCGTGACGGCTCAAGGCGCTACATGCTCGCGCCTCTATAACAAGGATCCTACAAGGAGAAGGCCATGCAGCTTGCGTTTCATCAAGTCGATGCGTTCAGCGACCGACCGTTTGGCGGCAACCCGGCGATAGTCTATAGGCTCGATACCTGGCTGGCCGATGACTTGATGCACAAGATCGCCGCCGAACACAACCTGGCCGAAACCGCGTTCCTGGTCCGCGAAGGCCAGTATTGGCACATCCGCTGGTTCACCCCCACCACCGAAGTCCCGTTATGCGGACACGCCACGCTGGCCAGCGCCCATGTGCTGTTCGAGGTCTACCACGAGACTGCCGAGCGGTTGGATTTTATCTGCAAGTCCGGCCCCTTGAGCGTCAGTCGCGAAGGTGACCGGTTGTGGTTGGATTTCCCGGCCATGGTGCCCAGCGAACTGGGCGCCTCCCTGGCCGTGCAGAATGCCCTCGGTGTCGAGGCGGTGGACGTCCTGTCATCCAATGTACTGATGGTGGTGCTGGAGTCGGAGCAAGCGGTGCTCGATTGCAAACCGGATATGGCGGCCCTGGCCAAACTGCCGTGGCCCGGTGCTATCGTGACCGCGCCGGGTAGCCGGCATGACTTTGTTTCGCGTTTCTTTGCGCCAGCGATTGGTATCAACGAGGACCCAGTGACCGGATCGACCCATTGCAGCCTGGTTCCGTACTGGTCCAAGCGCCTGAACAAGCTGGGACTGACGGCCTATCAGTGCTCGACCAGGGGTGGGGCGTTGTTCTGCCGGCTGGAGGGGGAGCGGGTGAAAATTGGCGGGGATGCGATGCTAGTGGCCAGTGGGACGTTGTTGCTGGGCTGAGTTGAACTGAGTACGTCAGGGAGAGTCAGGCCGCTATCGCGAGCCTGCTCGCGATGGACGGCGGCAAAGATAAGACAGTTGCTCCTGCAATCAAAGATCCGAGCACCGTGGAGAGAAGGCGGCTCGGGCCAGGCTCAATGAGCCGTGCTGTACCGCCGCACCCCACTTTCCACCGCCGGTATCTGCGCGGCCATGCTGCCCGAGGCCTGGAACAGCACCAGGTGTTCAGCCAACACGCGGATACCGACATTGGCGCCGACCTGATGATCAGCATGACTCGGGAAAATCGATTCCAGCTGCGCTCCCGTCGGCAATTGCAGGCGGTACAAGGTCGAAGCACCCAGGAACGTCTTGCCGACGATCCGGGCGGTGAGTGGGCTGTCCGGCGCATAGACAATATCGTCCGGCCGCAGCAGCACGTCCACCGCGCCGCCGACGGGCCAGGTGTAGGCCCGGTTGCCACGCAGGATACCCAGTTCGGTCTGCACCGATTCCGGGCTTTCGAGCCGGCCACGGATGAAATAGCCCTGGCCGATGAAACTGGCGACGTAGGGCGTCAACGGCTCGTGGTAGAGGTTGTAGGGCGTGTCCCACTGCTCCAGCCGGCCCTCTTTGAACACGCCGACATGGTCACTCACGGCGAAGGCTTCTTCCTGGTCATGGGTGACCAGAATGGCGCTGGTGCCGCGTGTCTTGAGGATGTCCCGCACCTCATGGCTGAGTTTGCGACGCAGCTCGCCGTCGAGATTGGAGAACGGCTCATCGAGCAACAGCAGCTGTGGCTCCGGCGCCAGCGCACGGGCCAGCGCCACCCGCTGTTGCTGGCCGCCGGACAGTTCGTGGGGAAAGCGTTTGCCCAGGTTCTTCAGGTTGACCAGCTCCAGCAGCTCTTCCACCACGCGATCCTTGGCCGGATGCTTGCGGATGCCGAAGGCGATGTTCTCGGCCACGCTCAGGTGGGGGAATAGTGCGTAGTCCTGGAACACCATGCCGATACGGCGTTTTTCCGGAGCCAGGGTGAAGCCGGCGCGGGAAAGGGTTTCTCCGGCCAGCTGGATTTCACCTTCATGTACCGGCTCGAAGCCGGCGATGGCCCGCAGTGTCGTGGTCTTGCCACACCCGGACGAGCCGAGCAGGCAACCGATGTCGCCGGCATTGAGGTGCAGGTTGAGATTCTGCACGACTCGCTGATCCTGGTAACCGCAGGCCAGGTTCTGCAGGTTCAACAGCAGGGAATGACTCATGCGTGGTGATACGCTGGCTCGACAAGGAATTCGAGCAGGGCTTTTTGCGCATGCAGACGATTCTCGGCCTGGTCCCAAGCGACCGAGCGTGGGTCGTCCAGCAGGTCGAAGCTGATTTCCTCGCCACGGTGGGCCGGCAGGCAATGCATGAACAGCACGTCGGCGTCCGCCAGGTCGAGCAGGGCCCGGTTGACCTGCAGCGGTGCGAACAGCTCGAGACGCCTGGCGGTTTCTTCTTCCTGGCCCATGGAGGTCCAGACGTCGGTGCTCACCAGATGTGCGCCGGCTACGGCCAGTTTCGGATCACGGACGATGGTCACCCGGTCCCCGGCCTTGGCGACCAGCTCGGCGTTGGGGTCGTAGCCCTCGGGGCAGGCGATGCGCAACTGAAAGTCGAATTGCATTGCCGCTTCTATATAGCTGTTGCACATGTTGTTGCCATCGCCGACCCAGGCCACGGTCTTGCCCTGAATCGAGCCACGGTGTTCCAGGAACGTCTGCATGTCGGCCAGCAACTGGCAGGGGTGCAGGTCATCGGACAAGCCATTGATCACCGGCACACGGGAATGTGCGGCGAATTCGGTCAGGGTGTTGTGGGCAAAGGTGCGGATCATCACCACGTCGAGCATGCTCGACATGACGATGGCGCAATCGCCGATCGGCTCGCCACGGCCCAGCTGGGTATCGCGGGGCGACAGGAAGATCGCCTGGCCGCCGAGCTGGATCATGCCGGCTTCGAACGAAATACGGGTACGGGTCGATGATTTTTCGAAGATCATGCCCAGTACGCGGTTCTTCAGGGGCTCGAACAGTACGCCGCGGTTACGCAGGTCTTTGAGCTCCACGCCTCGACGGATCACGCCGAGCAACTCATCGGGCGTGAGATCCATCAGGGAGAGAAAGTGCCTTGCGCTCATGATTGACTACCTTTTTGTAACGGACCGCAGATACTCAAAGCCTTGTTTAAGGAAAAACGGGCGAGACCTGCGGCAAAAGCCGCACGGGGGCGACGAAAATAGGGGAAGGCGCGATATTGACATTAAATGTCGCGTCTTACCAATAGGGCTACGGTTTTGGGGATTTCAGCGGGGTCACCACCAGACTGTGATGACATGTTTGAGGCCGGTTTCCTGACAGCAGCGACCCATTTGTACACTGGCGTTGCGCGGCTTGGCAATCAGTCGGGACGGACCTGGCATGACAGGTGGTCGCTTTATGACCTGTCGCTCAATGATTCGCCTGTCTGTTGGTGAGTGCGAAACATTTCCTAATGCAAAAGGGCTGGGTTATAAAAGAACCCCTAGACGCAGGAGTTTCGAAATGGATTCGAAAGAGCAACAACTGATGGAGCTGCTGGGGCTGACGGCACGCTCCCTGACTCACCTCACCGCTTCGGTGACGTCCATGTCATTCGAGTTGTTGCGCAGCGACGATGAAGTCATCAAGGCCGCCGGTCGCCGAATGATCGATCGCATGGCCACCATCAGCGGCGGGCTCGACGAGCATTGGCGCTTGATCGGTGAGCTGACGGGAGAGCCTATCGCCCAGGAACAGGTGCAGACCGTCGAAGAGATCCAACTGCTGGCTCCGCCCCCGGAGCAGTGATGCCAGTTCATCGGTACGCCTGATGCCCGGCAATTCACAGGACGAACCTCGCTGGCAAAGGCGTGGATCACGCGCCATAGTTTTGTTCCCGCGGCCGAAAGCGGCCGCCACGAATAAAACAGAGGCTGGCCATGACCAAGACTCTTCATCACCGTGCATGCCATCTGTGTGAAGCCATCTGCGGCTTGACCCTGGAAACCACCGAAACCGAAGGCCAGGGCCTGGCGATCACCTCGATCAAGGGTGATCCGCTGGACAGCTTCAGCCGTGGTCACATCTGCCCCAAGGCGGTGGCTCTGCAGGATATCCAGAACGACCCGGATCGTTTGCGCCAACCCATGCAGCGCATTGGTAGCGAATGGCAGCCCATCGCCTGGGACGACGCGTTCGCATTGGTCGCTGAGCGTTTGGCAGCCATTCAGGAGCGTCACGGCCAGAACGCGGTGGCGGTCTACCAGGGCAACCCCAGTGTGCACAACTATGGGCTGACGACCCACAGCAACTATTTCCTGGGTTTGCTGAAGACCCGTAGCCGCTTCTCGGCGACGTCGGTGGACCAGTTGCCCCATCACCTGACCAGCCACCTGATGTACGGCCACGGCCTGTTGTTGCCGATCCCGGACATCGACCACACCGACTTCATGCTGATCCTGGGCGGCAACCCGCTGGCGTCCAATGGCAGCATCATGACCGTGCCGGATGTCGAAAAGCGCCTCAAGGCGATTCAGGCCCGCGGCGGCAAGGTGGTGGTGGTCGATCCGCGTCGCAGCGAAACGGCGGCCATGGCCAGCCAGCATCTGTTCGTACGCCCCGGTGGTGACGCCGCGCTACTGTTTGGTTTGCTCAATACCCTGTTCAGCGAAGGCCTGACCCGTGACAGCCACTTGCCGGTGGATGGCCTCGAGGACGTGCGCCAGGCTGTCGCAACCTTCACCGCCGAGGCGATGAGCCCGCTCTGTGCAGTGCCGGCACCGCAGATTCGTCAGTTGGCCCGGGACTTCGCGGCCGCGCCATCGGCGGTCTGCTATGGGCGGATGGGCGTCTCGACCCAGGCTTTCGGTACGCTGTGCCACTGGCTGATCCAGTTGATCAACCTGGTGACCGGTAACCTGGACCGGGCGGGCGGGGCGCTGTGCACCGAGCCGGCGGTGGATGTGGTTGCCAGTACCTCGGGCGGGCATTTCAACCGCTGGCAGAGCCGTGTGTCCGGGCGTCCCGAGTACTCTGGCGAACTGCCGGTGTCGACCCTGGCCGAGGAAATGCTCACCGAGGGCGAAGGCCAGATCCGGGCATTGATTACCGTGGCCGGCAATCCGGTGCTGTCCACGCCCAACGGACGGCAACTGGAGCAGGCACTGGACGGGCTGGAATTCATGGTCAGCGTCGATTTGTACATCAACGAAACCACGCGCTATGCCGACCTGATCCTGCCTTCGACCTCCGCCCTGGAAAACGACCATTACGACACCACGTTCAATCTGTTCGCAGTGCGCAATGTCACCCGTTTCAACCGGGCCATCCTGCCCAAGCCCGAGGGCGCTTTGCACGATTGGGAAATTTTTGTCGGCCTGGCCAAGGCCTTCGCCGCTCGGACCGGCAAGGCGCTCAAGCCGACCATGCCGCCCGCGCAGATGATCGACTTCGGCCTGCGGGCGGGCGCTTATGGGGATGACTCGCCGCACAAGCTGTCCCTGGCGACGCTGTTTGACCATCCCCATGGCATCGACCTGGGGGCGCTCAAGCCCAACCTGGCGCCGCGGCTGAAGACCGAAAATGGACGGGTGCAGGCCGCCCCCGCGGTGATTCTCGCCGACATCGGACGTTTCGCCGCGTTGCCGACACCCAAGTCGGACGAGTTGCTGATGATTGGCCGTCGGCATGTGCGCAGCAACAATTCCTGGATGCATAACTTCCATCGGCTGGTGAAGGGCAAGCCGCGTCATCAGTTGCTGATGCACCCGGATGACCTGGTCAGTCGCGGGCTGAGTGATGGGCAGCGGGTGAAGGTCAGTTCACGGGTGGGAGTGATTGAAGTCCAGGTGCAGGGCAGCCCGGACATGATGAAGGGCGTGGTCAGCCTGCCTCACGGTTGGGGGCATGCCCGGCCGGGCGTGCAGATGAGCATTGCCAGCGAACAGCCGGGCTCCAGCGCCAATGATCTGACCGACGACCGTCAGCTGGACGAGTTGTCCGGCAATGCGGCGCTCAATGGCGTGCCGGTGACGGTGGTGGCTGCGTGAATTTGCCTCTGGAGGAGACCGAGCACCTTGCTCGGCTTTCCGTTACAATGCGCCACCGTGTCGACGACTTAAGTCGCGAAGTTTAAGCCGAGGTGCTCCATGGATATCATCGAAACGATCAAAGACCAGATTGCCAACAACACTGTCCTGCTCTACATGAAAGGCTCGCCGAATGCGCCGCAATGCGGTTTCTCGGCCAAGGCTGCCCAGGCGGTAATGGCATGTGGCGAGAAGTTCGCCTACGTGGACATCCTGCAGAACCCGGAAATCCGTGCCAACCTGCCGAAGTACGCCAACTGGCCGACCTTCCCACAACTGTGGGTCGGGGGTGAGTTGATCGGTGGTAGCGACATCATGGTCGAGATGGCCGCTGACGGTACGTTGCAGACCACGATCAAGGATGCGGTCAAGCAAGCGGCAGAGAAAGCGGCGAGCCAGACCGAAGCCTGATTTACGCTGGTCCGGGTTCAACACACATATTGTGGTTGAACCCGGATCTTGTGGGAGCGAGCCTGCTCGCGATAGCGGCGGGTCAGATACAGTGATGGCGGCTGATACACCGCCATCGCAAGCAGGCTCGCTCCCACAGTGGATTTCAGTTGTCCTTGAAGTCCAGGCAACAAAAAGCCCCGCCTCTCGTCAGAGGGCGGGGCTTTTTAGTGGCTCGTTTTTGGCGAAGATTACTCTTCGCCCATCTGCGATTGCAGATAATTCTCAAGACCCACTTTGTCGATCAGGCCCAGTTGGGTTTCCAGCCAGTCGATGTGCTCTTCCTCGGACTCGAGGATATCTTCCAGCAGTTCACGGCTGCCGAAGTCGCCAACGCTTTCGCAATGAGCGATGGCGGCTTTCAGGTCGGCGTGGCCGGTGCGTTCGATACGCAGGTCGCACTCGAGCATTTCCCGGGTGTGTTCGCCGATGTGCAGTTTGCCCAGGTCCTGGACGTTCGGCAGGCCTTCGAGGAACAGGATGCGCTTGATGAGCTTGTCCGCGTGTTTCATCTCATCGATGGACTCGTGGTATTCGTGCTTGCCCAGCTTGTTCAGGCCCCAATCCTCGTACATGCGCGCATGCAGGAAGTACTGGTTGATTGCGACCAGTTCATTGGCAAGGATCTTGTTGAGATGCTGGATGACTGTTACGTCGCCTTTCATGGTGAGGCCTGCCCTGTAGTAGCTGTGTATGAGGCAGAGTTTGAGCCGCGCATTTACGGGTGTCAAACCTAAGTTATTGAATAATAAATGAAAATTAATCGGAATAAGAATGTTTGTGTTCCGCGTCTTGGAGCTAAGCAATTGATTTAAAGGCATAAAAAAACCGGACATTGAGTCCGGTTCTATAAAAAGCTGTTTATCAAGCGGCGGTAAATTCCACGGGGAAGGGGATCGATGCCTGTGCCGTTTGCACTTTGGCGAGGGTTTCGCGAACCACTTCCTTGGCCAGGCAGGCGCATTTGCCGCATTGGCTGGCTACGCCGGTGGCCTGACGGACTTCGCGATAGCTGCAGCAACCCTCATAGATCGCTTCGCGGATTTGCCCGTCGGTGACGCCAGTGCAGAGGCATACATACATAAGTGAGAACCGTCGCTGGTTGTGACTCAATTGAGACGGATCTTAATGTTAACGAGAATGATTGTCAAAGTGGTTTCTGAAATGCCTGGATTAGAGCGGCGTCGGGCTGACGAACGGTTTTTTAGTGGCACCCTGGCGATTTTTCGATAACGCCAAAAAACCGTTGAGGACAGTCCAAATGCGCGGTGTATGATGGTCGGTCCTTGCAAGCAGGTTCGTGTCACAGGGCTGTCGCCGGAGGGTGGCAGGCTGATGTGAACCTTGAATTTTCACGTTACTACACCAGGAGATATCCAATGAGCGTACTCGTAGGCAAGCAAGCCCCTGACTTCACCGTTCCTGCCGTTCTTGGCAATGGCGAAATCGTCGACAGCTTCACCCTGTCCTCGGCCATCAAAGGCAAATACGGCCTGGTGTTCTTCTATCCGCTGGACTTCACCTTCGTCTGCCCGTCCGAGCTGATCGCCCTGGACCACCGCATGGACGACTTCAAGGCGCGCAACGTTGAAGTGATTGCCGTTTCCATCGACTCCCACTTTACCCACAACGCCTGGCGCAACACGCCGATCAACGGCGGCGGCATCGGCCAGGTGAAATACACCATGGCTGCCGACATGAAGCACGAAATCGCCAAGGCCTATGATGTCGAGTCCGAAGGTGGCGTAGCGTTCCGTGGTGCATTCCTGATCGACGACAAAGGCGTGGTTCGTTCGCAGATCGTCAACGACTTGCCATTGGGTCGTAACATGGAAGAGCTGATCCGTCTGGTCGACGCCCTGCAATTCCACGAAGAGCACGGCGAAGTCTGCCCTGCCAACTGGAAAAAAGGCGACAAGGGCATGACCGCTTCGCCTGAAGGCGTTGCTGCTTACCTGGGTGAGCACGGCGACAATCTGTAAGCGAACCTGGCATAAAAAAACCGGCCTCGATGGGCCGGTTTTTTTATGGGCGTTTCAAACTGAAACGCAGTACTTGTGGCGAGGGGATAAATTCCCTCGCCACAGATACATCCCCCAGCACAGGGGCCTATTTCAATCGTCGAAATCCTGCCAGCCACCCATCTCCTTCCAGCGGTTGACGATCCCGCAGAACAGCTCGGCGGTTTTCTCGGTGTCGTAGCGGGCCGAGTGAGCCTCGCGGCCGTCGAAATCGATGTCGGCCGCTTGGCAAGCCTTGGCCAACACCGTCTGGCCGTACGCCAGGCCGGCCAAGGTGGCGGTATCGAAGCTGGAGAACGGATGGAACGGGTTGCGCTTCATGTCCAGGCGGGCGACGGCCGCGTTGAGGAAACCGAGGTCGAAGCTGCTGTTGTGCCCGACCAGGATCGCGCGTTTGCAACCGTTGGCCTTCAGTGCCTTGCGCACACCGCGGAAGATGTCGGTCAGGGCCGTTTCCTCGCTGACGGCCATGCGCAACGGGTGATCGAGCTTGATGCCGGTGAATTCCAGGGCCGCGGCTTCGATGTTGGCGCCTTCGAAGGGTTCGACGCGAAAGAAATAGGTGTGGTCGGGGAGCACGAAGCCTTTTTCGTCCATGCCGATGGTGGTCGCGGCGATTTCCAGCAACGCATCGGTGGCGGAGTTGAAGCCGCCGGTCTCTACGTCGACCACGACCGGCAGGTAACCGCGGAACCGGGCAGCCATGGGATGGCGAGTGCCGCTTGAACCGCTGTTACCGTCCAGTTCGTCATCGAAATGCTCTTCACTCACGCGTTTTCCTCCAGCAGGCGCCAGCGCAGTTTTTCACCGGCGCGCAGCGGGATGACAGTCTGTTCGCCGAACGGCAGGCTGGCGGGGGCGGTCCATTCGTCGCGGACCAGGGTAATGCGATCGGTGTTCACCGGCAGGCCGTAGAAACCTGGGCCATGGAGGCTGGCAAAGCCTTCGAGCTTGTCCAGTGCGTTGCGTTGTTCGAACGCTTCGGCGTACATCTCGATGGCGGCATAGGCGGTGTAGCAACCGGCGCAACCGCAGGCGGCTTCCTTGGCATGGCGGGCGTGGGGCGCCGAGTCCGTGCCGAGGAAGAACTTGGCGCTGCCGCTGGTGGCGGCATCGAGCAAGGCTTCCTGGTGGGTGTTGCGCTTGAGGATCGGCAGGCAATAGAAGTGAGGCCGGATCCCGCCCACCAGCATGTGGTTGCGGTTGTACAGCAAGTGATGCGCAGTGATGGTAGCGCCGACGTTGGCCGGGGCCTCGTTGACGAATTGCACGGCATCGCCGGTGGTGATGTGCTCGAATACGACCTTGAGTGTCGGGAAGCGCTCCACGACACGGCGCATGTGCTCGTCGATGAAGATTTTCTCGCGATCGAATACGTCGACATCGCCGCGGGTGACTTCACCGTGGATCAGCAAGGGCATGCCGACTTCCGCCATGGCCTCCAGCGCCGGGAAGATCTTGTCGATGCTGGTGACGCCGGAGTCCGAGTTCGTCGTGGCGCCGGCAGGGTACAGCTTGGCAGCGTGGACGAAGCCGCTGGCCTTGGCGTCGCGAATCTCTTCGGGCTGGGTACGGTCGGTGAGGTAAAGCACCATCAACGGTTCGAAGCGGCTGCCGGCCGGGCGTGCGGCGAGGATACGCTGACGATAGCCGTCGGCCTCGCTGGCATTGCGCACGGGTGGAACCAGGTTAGGCATGATGATTGCGCGCCCGAAGGTGCGCGCGACATCAGCGACGGTATGGGTCAACACAGCACCATCGCGAAGATGAATATGCCAGTCGTCGGGACGCAGCAGGGTCAGGCGGTCGGACATTGGGGGGCTTCCAGGCGGGTCAAACTCTGGGGAATGCTACCGGAAAAGACCGATACAGGCACCCGCTATCAAGTTTTGCCGCAAGTGACCGATAGCTCCTTCAGGTATGAACCGAATCCGTGCGGTGTCTCGGGCGGCGTCATACTCCCAGCGAGTACCGAATTTCGTACAAAAGCCAGTGGAGCCTCCCGTGCGCCAGCGTTATCTAGCCTTGCTCAGTGTGTTTGCCAGCCTTCCTGCCATGGCGCTCACTTTCCAGACCCGTCTGGAGAGCATTGAGTGGACGGTCGAAGGTGACAAGTTCGAGTGCCGGCTAAGCCAGCCGATCACCGATTTCGGCAGCGGCGAATTCGTGCGCCGGGCGGGCGAGCAGGCCACGTTCCGCCTCAAGACCTATAACCCGATGCAGGGCGGCGGATCGGCCACCTTGCTGGCGGCGGCTGCGCCATGGCAACCGGGACGGGGCGACATCAACTTGGGTTCGGTCAGGATCGGCAGTGGCGATGTACTGTTCAATAGCTCCCAGGTCCAGGCGGGGCGTTTGATCAGCGGGTTGATGGAGGGCCGTAGCCCGGTGGTGCGTCGCAATACCGAGGACGGGCGGGTGTCGGAAGTCCGGCTGCTGCCCGTGCGCTTCAACAAGGCCTTCAGCGACTATCAGGGCTGTGTGGCAAAACTGTTGCCCAAGAATTTCGAGCAAGTGAAGCAGACCCAGATCGGCTTCCCCGGCGAAGAGGTCGAGCTCGACGCGCACGCCAAGGCTCAATTGCAGGTCATGCTCGACTTCATCAAGGCCGACCCGAGCGTCAATCATGTCGAGCTTGATGGCCACTCCGACAACAGTGGTAATCGCTTGACCAATCGTGAGCTGTCACGTCGCCGGGCCCTGGCGGTCCAGGATTTCTTCAAGGCCAATGGCTTCCAGGAGTCGCAGATCACCGTGCGCTTCCATGGCGAGCGCTATCCCCTGGTGCCCAACACCAACGCCGCCAACCGGGCCAAGAACCGTCGTGTGGTCGTCCAGCTGTCACGTGTGTCTCCCTCCGAAACTCCGGCTCCTCAACCAGCCTCTCAGCCAGCGCCTCCTGCGCCCGCTGCGGCTCCAGCCAAGGTTCCGGCACCAACCGCTGCACCCGCCAAAGCCCCGGCACCTGCGGTCGCGCCGGGCAAGACAACGGCCCCGAGCCCCGTTCCGGCGACAGCGCGCACATCCTGATCAAATGTTGATCGTCGCGCGGTCGACATAATCTGTCGCTTCGTCGTCATAAGCTGTCGCGCCTCTGTAAATTATCTGCGCTGGACGTTAGACTTCACGGCTTTCCGTACAACCCGTGGAGTGATGGCATGGCGGACGTAAACAAGGTCGTTCTGGCGTATTCCGGCGGCCTGGACACTTCGGTGATCCTCAAGTGGCTGCAGGATACTTATAACTGTGAAGTGGTGACTTTCACCGCTGACCTGGGACAAGGCGAGGAAGTCGAGCCTGCACGCGCCAAGGCTCAGGCCATGGGCGTCAAAGAGATCTACATCGATGACCTGCGCGAAGAGTTCGTCCGCGACTTCGTGTTCCCGATGTTCCGTGCCAACACCGTTTACGAAGGCGAGTACCTGCTCGGTACCTCCATCGCCCGTCCGCTGATCGCCAAGCGCCTGATCGAAATCGCCAACGAAACCGGCGCCGACGCCATTTCCCATGGCGCTACCGGTAAAGGCAACGACCAGGTGCGTTTCGAATTGGGCGCCTATGCCCTCAAGCCCGGCGTGAAAGTCATTGCCCCGTGGCGCGAATGGGACCTGCTGTCCCGTGAAAAACTGATGGATTACGCCGAGAAGCATGCGATCCCGATCGAGCGTCACGGCAAGAAGAAATCCCCGTACTCGATGGATGCCAACCTGCTGCACATCTCCTATGAAGGCGGCGTGCTGGAAGATACCTGGACCGAGCACGAAGAAGACATGTGGCGCTGGACCGTTTCCCCGGAAAAGGCCCCGGACACCCCGCAATACCTGGAACTGACCTATCGCAACGGCGATATCGTTGCACTGGACGGCGTGGAAATGAGCCCGGCCACGGTGCTGGCGACCCTGAACCGCATTGGTGGCGAACACGGCATCGGTCGTCTGGACATCGTCGAGAACCGTTACGTCGGCATGAAGTCCCGTGGTTGCTACGAAACCCCGGGCGGCACCATCATGCTGCGCGCCCACCGGGCAATCGAATCGATCACCCTGGACCGCGAAGTGGCGCACCTCAAGGACGAGCTGATGCCCAAGTACGCCAGCCTGATCTACACCGGCTACTGGTGGAGCCCTGAGCGCCTGATGCTGCAACAGATGATCGACGCTTCCCAGGTCAATGTGAACGGTGTCGTACGCCTGAAGCTGTACAAGGGCAACGTGATCGTGACCGGGCGCAAGTCCGACGATTCGCTGTTCGACGCCAACATCGCGACTTTCGAAGAGGACGGTGGCGCCTACAACCAGGCTGACGCGGCCGGGTTCATCAAGCTCAATGCCCTGCGCATGCGTATCGCGGCGAACAAGGGTCGCAAGCTGTTCTGACCTTGCCGATGTGAAAACGGCCTGCCTTGAGCAGGCCGTTTTTTTCCTTCCCAGCCTGTGCTGCGCCCCATTGCGGCACTTCCTCCTGATCGTTTATCCGTCCGGCACAATGTCGGCCCTGTCGTGGTCGAACATGACGTACACGACGATCTCTGCACGCTCCTTCGCCTGTCTCGAACGTTTTGCCCGGTTGATTTCGATCAGCCGCTCCGACGGGCTATACACCAGAAAGACCAGGCACCGTGGATCGTGCTTTGCTCGCTGAAGGCGCCCCCGCCATTTTTTCATCTTGTGGGGCCGACGGAACATACGTCTACCGCGGCACGTCGGCTCATCCATGGTCTTGACGAAGTGTTTGTTCTTGCGAAAGTCCGAAGGGGAATATAACGAGCGATAATTGAAATTGAGCGTGACGAAAAAAAGAAGCAACAGATAAAAAGGAAAACTGATCAGGAACCACAAATAATATTTACGATCCTGAGCATCCAGAAACGGCAGGGAAATCGCTGCGGAGGTTTCGGATAAAGTTGCGAATATAGCGATGAGGGTCATGGGGTTTGCAATGGTTTTCAAAGGTCTGTTCATGATGAATGCTCATGGGTGATCCAGTTCGGTAGTTTAAGTTGAGTAAAGTTTGAAAAGGGTTGAGGTCAAGGCGTTGAATGACGAAAAGGAGACGTCTTCTAGTAATAGTTATATGAGGTGGTCCTGATCTTTTATATGAATTCTGTTGCTTGGGTGGGAGGAAATTTGATTTATGGATAAATAAATCGGTTACTTTTTATGAGCGGCCGAGTGCCTGTCCTCATGTAAAAAGAGTGGTTTCCTAGGGTCAAAGCCACGCTGTTCATAGGAGCGCGGGAACCAAGGAAGCGCTCCTCGGGTTCTGCTGACCTATTCATGACACATTATTTCTACGGGAATTTGTAGGAATTTTCTGTGTTGCCTGTAGGTTGCGTCTTTCGGTGTGGGCGGCCAGGGGGCGCGGCATGCCAAGGTAGAAATGACTAGGCTATTGTGCCTGCTCTAAAAATTCGAACAGCGAAGTTGGATTTGCCCATGAATAAAGTGCTGATCGTCGATGATCATCCCGTCATTCGTCTTGCTGTACGTTTACTGATGGAGCGTCATGGTTATGAAGTTATTGCCGAAACGGATAACGGCGTCGATGCGTTACAACTTGCCCGGGAGCAAGCCCCTGATATTGTCATCCTGGATATTGGTATTCCGAAGTTGGATGGATTGGAGGTCATTGCGCGTCTGACCGCCAACCCTTCACCGTTGAAAGTGCTGGTGCTGACTTCCCAGGCACCCGGGCATTTTTCGATGCGATGCATGCAGACGGGGGCGGCCGGATATGTATGCAAGCAACAGGATCTCACGGAATTGTTGAGTGCGATAAAGGCGGTACTCTCCGGCTACAGCTATTTTCCCAACCAGGCGTTGCACACGGTGCGTTCGAGTCTGGGTAATGCCAGCGAGTCCGATATGGTGGATCGCTTGTCTGGACGAGAAATGATGGTGCTGCAACAACTGGCTCGCGGAAAAACCAACAAGGAAATTGCAGACGGGATGTTCTTGAGCAACAAGACCGTCAGTACCTACAAGACCCGCTTGTTGTTGAAGCTCAATGCCCGTTCGCTGGTCGACCTGATCGAGCTGGCACAGCGTAACGGGTTGGTGTGAGGTTTCGGTCACGCGTACTCAGTAAAAAGCCTCCACCAGGGAGGCTTTTACGTGTCAGAGGTCAAAGTCGTACTCGGCCAGCTGCTTCTGCAGGCGACGGTCTTCCAGCAGGTTGTCGATGGTGCGACGCTTGCTCAGGTTGGTCTTGGGCACTTCCACCACCGGTTCGGCGTCTTCAGTTTCAACGGCGATGAAATCGTCTTCTACATCCAGTTGTTCTTTGCCAGTACTCATGGGTTCGACTCCAGGCTAAGACTGCCTTTGGGGCACCTTATATCGATAAACCACGAGCGGGTAAAAAAGATTTTTTCAATCGATGAATCCATAAAGGCAATAACGGCTCAATCGTCAGAGGTCTTGTCCTTGTATTCGCACAGGTCTTCGATCCGACAACTGCCGCAGCGGGGCTTGCGTGCCAGGCAGACGTAGCGCCCATGCAGGATCAGCCAGTGATGGGAGTCGAGAAGGTACTCCTTGGGCACGAACTTCATCAGCTTCTTCTCCACTTCCACCACGTTCTTGCCCGGCGCCAGGCCGGTGCGGTTGCTGACCCGGAAAATGTGGGTGTCCACGGCCATGGTCAACTGGCGGAATGCAGTATTGAGGACCACGTTGGCGGTCTTGCGGCCTACGCCGGGAAGGGCTTCCAGCGCCTCGCGGGTCTGGGGAACGACACTGCCATGACGCTCGATCAGCAGGCGGCAGGTTTCGATCACGTTCTTTGCTTTGCTGTTGAACAGGCCGATGGTCTTGATGTACTCCGATAGCCCCTCGACACCCAGGGCATGGATTGCCTCTGGGGTGTTGGCCACCGGAAACAGCTTGGCCGTGGCCTTGTTGACGCCGACATCGGTGGACTGTGCCGAGAGGATCACTGCGATCAACAACTCGAACGGCGAGGAGTAGGCCAGTTCGGTTTTCGGCTCGGGATTGTCTTCGTGAAAGCGACGAAATATTTCCAGGCGTTTTGCGGCGTTCATGGGCGCGGCGTTTCCTCGCGGGGTGATTGGGTTTGGGCAAGCATCCAAGCCTGGTAGGCCGCCAGCAACAGGCCGAGCAGCAGGAATCCTCCGGGGGCAATCAAGGCCAATGGCGTGCCCTTGCCGATCAGTTCGCGCAGCGCGCCCATGCCGAGCATCAACAGGCCAAACAGTCCCGTCAGCGTGAGATAGCCGGGCAGGCGCGGCTCGATGAATGAGCGGTCGTGTTCCTGCGCCACGCAGCTCAAGGCTATCCAGCCGATGTAAAGGTTCAACGGCCGGTACCATTCCAGCCACCAGCCCTGCACGACCAGGCTGGCGCAGGCGGTCAGGATAGCGGCCAGGATGACAGAGGTCAGCAAGCGCTGATAGGCGCTCAGGCGCGGCCGCACGAGGCCCATTGCCAAGCCGTGGCCGCCGCTGATCAACGTCCATGCCGCCCACAGGCCCAGCGCATTGATCAATGAGTTGCTGGCGCCGACCAAAGGCACGAGCAGCAGGCCGCGGGTCAGTGATTGTTTATTCATGGGCAACGCCTCCGGTCAACGGTGCCTTGTGTTCGTCGAAATAGCGCAGCGCATCGTGTACGGCCTGGAGCACCGCCCGGGAGGTCACCGTTGCGCCGGCCAGTTGATCGAATTGCCCCTGGTCCTTTTTCAACGCCCAACCGCTGTCGTTGGGAGCCCCGCGGGATTTACCGGTGAAACTCTGCAGCCAGGCGTTCGGCCAACTGGCAATGGCCGCCCCCAATCCCGGTGTTTCGGCTTGGCGCAGGGTTTTCACACCCAGCAGATGGCCCGACGGGTCGATGGCGATCAGCAGTTCGATGCTGCCTTCGTAGCCCAACGCCTGGCTGCGTAACAGCACAGCGGCGGGTTGGCCGGCATGGGTCGCGAGGTAACCGCCCAGCAGCGTGCTATGGGCCAGGGGGACCGGCTCCGTCAACACCGGTTGTGCCAATGGCTGGTTGTCGTACAGGTTGGTGGGCAAGACCTCGAGCAGGGCTCTGTTCGCGAGGGTCTGTTGCTGGACCTCGATGCGCTCGGCAGTGCCGATTTGCATGAGGTAAGTGGCGCCGAGACCGAGAACGGTCAACAGCGTCAGGAGGGCAAGACCGCCGGGATTATTTCTCATGGTGCTGGCCGTCCCTGCCGTGCCTCGACGAAACGCTCCAGCGCCGGCACCCCGAGGTTCATCAGCAGCACCGCAAAGGCCACGCCGTCCGGATAGCCACCCCAGATGCGGATCAGATAGACCAGCAGTCCCACGCCTGCGCCGAACAGCAGGCGAGCGAGCGGCGCCTTGGGCCCCGAGACCGGTTCGGTCACGATGAAAAACGCTCCCAGCAGGGTTGCCCCTGTCAGCAGATGAAACAGTGGAGAGCCATGGGAGTCCGAGCCCGAGCCGTTCCAGCACAACAGACTGATGGTGAACAGGCCGGCCAGCATGCCTACTGGCGCATGCCAACTGAACACGCGTTGTTGCAGCAGAAACAGACCGCCCGCCAGGAACGCCAGGTTGATCCATTCGACCCCGCGACCGCCAAAACGTCCGAACGCCGGATGGCTGGCGAACAACTCATCAATGGTCAGGCTTTTGTTAATACGCAGGCTGTCCAACGCTGTCGCGCCGGCCCAGGCATCGGGGCTGGGATGAATGCCAACCACCTGTTGCAGGCCTTCAAGCAAGCCGACGCCATGGGGCATTGGCCATTGACTCATGTGGACGGGGAATGCCACCAGCATCAGGGCGTAACCGAGCATGGCCGGGTTGAACGGGTTGTTGCCGACGCCGCCCCACAGGTGCTTGCCGAACAACAAGGCGCAGGCGGCCGCAGTAACCGTCAGCCACCATGGACAATAGGCCGGCAAGGCCAGGGCCAGCAATGTGGCGCTGACCAGCGCGCTGCCGTCGCTCAGTTCGGCTTTGAGCGGTCGATGCCGCAAGCGCAGCACCAGTGCTTCGACCGCCAATGCGGTGATCCCGGACAGCAACAGGTTGAGGATTATGCCCCAGCCATAGAACCACATCAGTACCAGCACGCCGGGTAGCGTGGCCAACAGCACGCGCATCATCGCTTGCCGCAGCCGCTCCTCCGGGGCCTCAGGAAGTGGCATGAGCGTCCACCTGGCGTTCGGCGTTTTTGACCGCTTGTTCCAACGCCTGTACGTCTGCGTCCGGGGCTGCCGCAGCCCGGGCTTTGCTGAGCTCCGCGCGCCGCATCGCCAGTTGAATCTTCGCCCGCTTCAGTTCGGCATCCTGCGCCGGTGCAGGGGCTGTTGGGGTGGGTAGCGCGGTGTTTTCCAATTGCGCCAAGGCCTGCTCCGCTGCTTCGTACTGGCGTTGCAGCAGGATCAGTTGCGACTGCTGCTCAAACGTCGGCGGATGGCCGAATGCCTTCAAGGATTTATTCAATTGTGCCCGGCTCATGGCCAGGTCGACCTTGGCCTTTTTCAGCGCGGCGTCGGCGCTGGCGGCTTTTTGCGCGCGCACCCGTTCCAGTGCGGCTTGCACCGGATCGCTGGTCTGGGGCTGGGCTTGGGATTTGGCGGCATGCTGGGTTCGGGCCAGGCGCTCCGCCTGACGCTGCTCTTCCTCGCGAAGTAAACGCGCAGTGCGTTGTTCGAAGCGTCGCCGGGCATGGTTGCGCTTGGCGGTACGGGCCTGGTGTTCCTCGGGACTGAAGGCCAGGCCTCCGACAACCGGCACCACGGTTGTCGGAGGCAGGGGCCGCATTTCAATGCAGTCGACCGGGCAGGGGGCCACGCAGAGATCGCAGCCCGTGCATTCGTCGATGAGAACGGTGTGCATCAGCTTTGCCGCGCCGACAATCGCGTCCACCGGGCAGGCCTGGATGCACTTGGTGCAGCCGATGCATTCGGCCTCACGGATGAAGGCTATTTGTGCCGGGGCCGAGCCGCGGCTGGTATCGAGTTCCAGTACCGGTATTTTCAGCAGGTCGGCCAGGGCGGCGATGGTTTCGCTTGCACCGGGTGGGCATTTGTTGATCGGTTCGCCCTCGGCGATGCCTTCGGCGTAGGGCTTGCACCCCGGGTGACCGCACTTGCCGCATTGGGTTTGCGGTAGCAGGGCATCGATACGTTGAATCAGGTTCATGTCTTGACCAGCCCGCGTAATCCAAGGAACGCCACCGCCATCAAACCGGCGGCAATCAACTGAACAGGCAGGCCTCGAAAGGGTAGGGGAATATCATTATCGAGGGTGCGCTGGCGCAAATCGTCGAACAGGCTCAACACCAGCCAGAAGCCCAGTCCGGCACCCAGGCTCAAGGCAATGGCGTGGGCCTGCCCCTGATCGTCCAGGCTATTGAGCAGCGTGACACCCAGTATGCCGGCGTTGCCAAGCAACAGTGGCCACAATCCCTTGAACGGCAGTGTCGGCAGCCAACGTGCCAGCAGGCGCAGTAACGGCCTGATCAGCAGGACGCTCAGGGGCAGCCAGGCGAACAGGCGCAGCGACGTCAGGCCTGCCGGCATCAGCAGCCAGTGGTCGATCAGGTAACCCAGGGTGCCGACCATCGGCATCAGGCATGTCGAGGCCAGGCCCAGGGCATGGACCTGCCGTCTTCCGCCAGCCTTCAGCAGCGGATCGACGCCCAGCGGCCAATGCAACACCAGGTTGTTGATCAGGGCGGTGCCGAGCAATGTGAGAAGGAGGTCGGACATGAGCTATTGGGCGACAAAGAACCTGTTACAAGATTAGGCATTATCCGGCAGGCCAGATATGAAAATCCCACAGCCGCTTGCAAAGCGTCTGTGGGATCGGTGCAACGTACAGCCGCTTTACTTGATCCGCTGACCCGGCTTGGCGCCGCTGTCGGGGCTCAGCAGGTAGATTTCCTCGCCGCCTGGGCCCGCCGCCATCACCATACCTTCAGAGATGCCGAAGCGCATTTTGCGCGGCTTGAGGTTGGCGATCATCATCGTCAACCGGCCTTCGAGCTTGGCCGGGTCCGGGTAGGCACTCTTGATACCGGAGAACACGTTGCGTTGCTCATCGCCGATGTCCAGGGTCAGGCGCAGCAGCTTGTCGGCCCCTTCGACGGCTTCGGCCTTGACGATCAGCGCCACGCGCAGGTCAACGGCAGCGAAAGCGTCGAAGTCGATTTCCGGCGACAACGGATCCTTGGTCAACTCGCCGTTGCCGGTCGGGCCGCCGGTGTCGGTCTGGCTGGCGGCCAAGTCTTCCTTGGAGGCGTCGATCATGGCTTGGACCTTGGTGGCATCGATACGGGTCATCAATGGCTTGAACGCGTTCAACTGATGGTTGCTCAGCAGTGTCTGGTGGTCGTTCCAGGTCAGCGGCGCGACGTTCAGGAACGCTTCGGCATCAGCGGCCAGCAACGGCAGCACCGGCTTGAGGAAGATCACCAACTGGCGGAACAGGTTGATGCCCAAGGCGCAGATGGCCTGGACTTCGTCCTGCTTGCCTTCCTGCTTGGCCAGCGACCACGGGGCCTTGTCGGCGATCCAGGCATTGGCGCGGTCGGCCAGGGCCATGATTTCGCGCATGGCACGGGCAAAGTCGCGGCTCTCGTAGGCATCGGCGATGCTGGGTGCCGCCGCCAGGAAAGCGTCGGTCAGTTCCGGCGCGGCGTTACCGGCGACCAGGACCCCGGCGTTGCCCTTATGAATGAACCCGGCGCAACGGCTGGCAATGTTGACGACCTTGCCCACCAGGTCGGAGTTGACCTTCTGCACGAAGTCTTCGAGGTTCAGGTCGAGGTCGTCGACGCCGCGGCCGAGCTTGGCCGCGTAGTAGTAGCGCAGGTATTCCGGCGACAGGTGGTCCAGGTAGGTCCGGGCCTTGATGAAGGTGCCGCGGGACTTGGACATCTTCTGGCCATTGACGGTCAGGTAGCCGTGGACGTTGATGCCGGTCGGCTTGCGGAAACCGGCGCCTTCGAGCATGGCGGGCCAGAACAGCGCGTGGAAGTTGACGATGTCCTTGCCGATGAAGTGATACACCTCGGCAGTGGAATCCTTGCCCCAGAACGCGTCGAAGTCCAGCCCAGGCGTGCGATCGCAAAGGTTCTTGAAGCTCGCCATGTAGCCGATGGGCGCATCCAGCCACACGTAGAAATACTTGCCGGGCTCGCCGGGGATTTCGAAGCCGAAGTACGGCGCATCGCGGGAAATGTCCCACTCCTGCAGGCCCGAGTCGAGCCATTCGGCGAGTTTGTTGGCCACCGCGTCGTGCAACGTGCCGCTGCGGGTCCAGGTTTGCAGCATCTCTTGGAAATCCGGCAGCTTGAAGAAGAAATGCTGGGAGTCCCTGAGCACCGGGGTGGCGCCGGAAATCGCCGATTTCGGGTCTTTCAGGTCGGTTGGTGCGTAGGTGGCGCCGCATTTTTCGCAGTTGTCGCCGTATTGGTCTTCGGTTCCGCATTTCGGGCAGGTGCCCTTGATGAAGCGGTCGGCCAGGAACATGTTCTTTTCCGGGTCGAAATACTGGGTGACCGAACGAGTGGCGATGTGCCCGGCGTCACGCAGCTTCAGGTAGATCTGGCTCGACAGCTCACGGTTTTCTTCGGCGTGAGTGGAGTGGAAGTTGTCGAAGTCCACCAGGAACTCGGCAAAGTCGGCGCTGTGCTCGGCCTGGACGTTGGCGATCAGTTGTTCCGGGGTGATGCCTTCCTTTTCCGCGCGCAGCATGATGGCCGAACCGTGGGCGTCGTCGGCGCAGACATAGATGCACTGGTTGCCGCGATGTTTCTGGAAGCGCGTCCACATATCGGTCTGGATGTATTCCAGCATATGGCCGAGGTGAATCGAACCATTGGCATAGGGCAGGGCGCTGGTGACGAGAATCTTGCGTGGCTCGGACATGGGGCTCGGCTACTTGATGAAACGGAGGTCGGCCACTATAAAGCGCTGGCGGCTTTTTTTCACCCTTCGGGCCTGTTTCGGGAGGGTTAAAGTGTGAACTGTGGCGAGGGGATTTATCCCTGCTGGGCTGCGAAGCAGCCCGGAAATCAGCCGACTCGGTGTGCCAGACTGATCCGGTTGGGTGGACTGGGGGGCTGCTTCGCACCCCAGCGGGGATAAATCCCCTCGCCACAAAAGTATTCACATGCTGGTAATCGGGTCTAGGATAGCGACCTGTTTTTCTAGCCCTGTTATCGGAGTTGCCCATGAGCGCCGTCAATCGCGCAACGGTGGAAGCCGTCCTTCGCCAATACACCGACCCCTACCTGAACCAGGACCCGGTCAGCGCCGGATGCGTGCGCGCTATCGATATCCAGGGTGAGCGTGTCAGTGTCCAGTTGGAAATCGGCTATGCCGCCGATCTGTTCAAGAGCGGTTGGGCGCAGATGCTGCAGATGGCCATCGAGGCCCTGGACGGTGTGACCAGCGCCAAAGTCGATGTCACCAGCGTGATCGCCCCGCACAAGGCCCAGGCACAGGTGCCGGGATTGGCGAACGTCAAGAACGTGATCGCCGTGGCTTCGGGCAAGGGTGGTGTGGGCAAGTCCACCACCGCCGCCAACCTGGCCCTGGCCCTGGCCCGTGAAGGGGCGAAGGTCGGGATGCTCGACGCGGACATCTACGGCCCGAGCCAGGGCATCATGTTCGGCATCGCCGAGGGCACCCGGCCGCAGGTCAAAGACCAGAAGTGGTTCGTGCCGATCCAGTCCCATGGCGTGGAGGTCATGTCCATGGCCTTCCTGACCGACGACAACACGCCGATGGTCTGGCGCGGGCCGATGGTGTCCGGTGCCTTGCTGCAACTGGTGACACAGACCGCCTGGGGCGACCTGGATTACCTGGTGATCGACATGCCGCCCGGCACTGGCGATATCCAGTTGACCCTCGCGCAGAAGGTCCCGGTGGCCGGTGCGGTGATCGTCACCACGCCCCAGGACCTGGCCTTGCTGGACGCCCGCAAGGGTGTGGAGATGTTCCGCAAGGTGAACATCCCGGTGCTGGGCGTGGTGGAAAACATGGCGGTGCACATCTGTTCGAACTGCGGGCACGCTGAACATCTGTTCGGCGAAGGCGGCGGGGAAAAACTGGCCACCCAGTACGGCGTCGAATTGCTGGCTTCGCTGCCGCTGTCGATGCTGATCCGCGAACAGGCGGACAACGGCAAGCCGACGGTGATCGCCGAGCCGGACAGCCAGATCGCCATGGTCTATCAGGAACTGGCCCGTCATGTGGGCGCGCGGATCGTGTTGCAGGAAGCGGCTGCACCGGCGATGCCGAACATTACTGTCAGCGACGATTGATCGCACGCTGGCCCTTGTGGGAGCGGGCTTGCTCGCGAATGCGGTAGGTCAGTCAATTTATCCATTGAATGGCACGCTGCATTCGCGAGCAAGCCCGCTCCCACATTTGGTTTGCGGTGTTCTTACATCCGCAACCCGCCATCCATCTCCAGGATCCGTCCGGTGTAATAGTCGTTCTCGAAGATATAGGCCGCTGAATGAGCGATTTCTTCGGGCCGACCCATGCGCCTGAGTGGAATCGCCGAGGTCATTCTTTCCAGGGCCTCGGGTTTCATGCTTTGGGTCATTTCGGTTTCGATGAAGCCCGGTGCGATGCCCGCGACACGAATGCCGTAGCGCGCGAGCTCCTTGGCCCAGGTCACGGTGGCGGCTGCCACGCCGGCCTTGGCGGCCGAGTAGTTGGTCTGGCCGATGTTGCCGGCCCGGGAGATCGACGAGATATTGATGATGGCGCCGCTGTTCTCCAGTTCGACCATTTTCGCCGCCACTTCACGGGTGCACAGGAACACGCCGGTGAGGTTGACGTCGATCACGGCCTGCCACTGGGCCAGGCTCATCCTGGTCATCTCGCCGTCCTTGACCTTGAGCAGCAGGCCGTCACGCAGGATCCCGGCGTTGTTGATCAACCCGTGGATCGCCCCGAAATCCTGGGCGACCCGGGCGACCATGTCGCTCACCTGCTCTTCATTGGCCACGTTGCACAGGTAGGCCCGGGCTTCGACGCCCTTGGCCACGCAGGCGGCAACGGCCTGGTCGAGTTTCTCCTGGTTGAGGTCCACCAGGGCGAGCTTCGCGCCTTTGCCAGCAAAATACTCAGCCATGGAGCGGCCCAGACCCTGGCAACCGCCGGTGATAATGATTACTTTGTCAGTGAGTTGCATTCGTATGTCCAGGTGTCTGAGCGTTTTTAGACGAATTTTATTGAAGGAGTCATAAATTGAGCGTTGACGCTGCCAAGCATGCACGAGAATTACTGCTCAAGGAATACCGTGGAATGCTCTCCACCCATTCCAAATCCATGCCTGGCTTTCCGTTCGGCTCCGTGGTGCCGTATTGCCTGGACGAGCAAGGGCGGCCGTTGATCCTGATCAGCCGCATTGCCCAGCACACCCACAACCTGCAGAAAGACCCGAAGTGCTCCATGCTGGTGGGCGAGCGGGGCGCCGAAGACGTACAGGCCGTGGGGCGTCTGACCTACCTGGCCGAGGCGCGGAAACTTGAAGACAGCGCCGCCATCGATGCTGCCGCCGAGCGTTATTACCGCTACTTTCCTGAATCGCAGAACTACCACAAGGCTCACGATTTCGATTTCTGGGTGCTCGATCCTGTGCGCCATCGCTACATCGGCGGTTTTGGCGCCATCCACTGGATCGACCGGATCACCTTGGCCAACCCCTTTGCCGGCAAAGCCGAGGCGAGCATGATCGAACACATGAATGCCGATCATGCCAAGGCCATCGCCCATTACGTCGATCTGGCCGATCTGCCCAAGACCGAAGCGGCGCAACTGGTGGGCATCGACAGTGAAGGCATGCACCTGCGTATCGGTCAGGGGCTTCATTGGCTGGCATTTCCTGCGTCCTGCAACACGCCGACACAAGTGCGCGAAGCCTTGGTTTATCTGGCTCACGCCGAACAATGGCCGAAAAATGCAGAGGCCGACGCTTGAATTCACGAAAGGGCGACGTCATTTAGGTTTTCATAGCTAGTGGCCTGTGTGGCTAACCGTACAGGCCACCAGGCATTCTTGCGTTGAGGAAACCATTTGATGCGCCCTTTTTTATTGCTCTTTCTGCTGTTCCCGGTGTTGGAGCTGTTCGTATTCGTGAAGGTCAGCGGTGCGATCGGGTTTTTCCCGGCCCTGCTGCTGGTCATTCTCGGCTCGATGCTCGGCGTGTTCGTGCTGCGCATCGCCGGTCTCGCCACGGCCTTGCGTGCCCGTGAAAGCCTGAGCCGCGGCGAGCTGCCTGCCCAGACCATGCTCGAAGGCCTGATGCTGGCCCTGGGCGGCGGTCTGCTGATTCTGCCTGGCTTTATCAGCGACGTATTGGGCCTGCTCATGTTGCTGCCTTTCACCCGTCGGTTGCTGGCCAACAAGATGCGCCAGCGAGCCGAGGAACAGGCGATGCGCCAGCGGGCGTTTGCCGACGACCTTCAACCACGTGGTGGCCCGGCGCCGCGAGAGCCGTTGGGCCGCGAACCCAATGTGATCGAAGGCGAATTCGAACACCGCGATTCCAAGTAAAACCCACCACACGGCACCTTCGGGTGCCGTGTGCGTTTTCGGCTCGATGAAGAAATTTTTTTCGATCCGGCCCTTGTAATCCCCTTGTACGCCCTTATGTATCGGTCACCGCAAGGTTTCCGGTGGCAACACCGGACAGACTTCCGCGGTTCGACTGACGAACCGCACCCGGCTCTGCCGGCTTTTGTTAAACCCGCCGGGACTACACCGGCCGATGAAAACCAAAATTAGGAGAGATCGACAATGAAGCTTCGTCCTCTGCATGACCGCGTCGTCATCCGTCGCAGCGAAGAAGAGAAGAAATCCGCTGGCGGCATTGTCCTGGCAGGTTCGGCTGCCGAGAAAGCCAACCACGGTGAAGTTCTCGCTGTAGGTACCGGCCGTGTGCTGGACAACGGTGAAGTGCGTGCGCTGGCCGTGAAAGTGGGTGACAAGGTCGTGTTCGGCCCTTACTCGGGCAGCAACACAGTAAAAGTCGACGGCGAAGAACTGCTGGTCATGGGCGAGAGCGAAATCCTCGCTGTCATCGAAGGCTGATTTCCCCGCTCATTTTCCCGCTACTACACAGTATTTAAGGAATATCGATCATGGCTGCTAAAGAAGTTAAATTCGGCGATTCCGCCCGCAAGAAAATGCTCGCCGGTGTCAACGTCCTGGCTGACGCAGTAAAAGCGACCCTGGGCCCGAAAGGCCGTAACGTGATCATCGAGAAGAGCTTCGGCGCTCCGACCATCACCAAGGACGGCGTTTCCGTAGCCAAGGAAATCGAGCTCAAGGATCGTTTCGAAAACATGGGCGCGCAGCTGGTCAAGGACGTTGCCTCCCGTGCCAACGACGACGCCGGTGACGGCACCACCACCGCCACCGTCCTGGCTCAATCGATCGTCAACGAAGGCCTGAAAGCCGTCGCTGCCGGCATGAACCCGATGGACCTCAAGCGCGGTATCGACAAGGCGACCATCGCCATCGTCAAAGAACTGAAGGCCCTGTCCAAGCCGTGCGCCGACTCCAAGGCCATCGCCCAGGTAGGTACCATCTCGGCCAACTCCGACAATTCCATCGGCGACATCATTGCCGAAGCCATGGAAAAAGTCGGTAAAGAAGGCGTGATCACCGTTGAAGAAGGCTCGGGCCTGGAAAACGAACTGTCCGTCGTTGAAGGCATGCAGTTCGACCGTGGCTACCTGTCGCCATACTTCGTCAACAAGCCGGACACCATGGTTGCCGAGCTCGACGGCCCGCTGATCCTGCTGGTCGACAAGAAGATCTCCAACATCCGTGAAATGCTGCCAGTGCTGGAAGCCGTTGCCAAAGCCGGCCGCCCACTGCTGATCGTGGCCGAAGACGTTGAAGGCGAAGCCCTGGCGACCCTGGTGGTGAACAACATGCGTGGCATCGTCAAGGTTGCCGCCGTCAAGGCACCAGGCTTCGGCGACCGTCGCAAGGCCATGCTGCAGGACATCGCCGTCCTGACCGGCGGTACCGTGATCTCCGAAGAAATCGGCCTGAGCCTGGAAAGCACCACCCTGGAGCACCTGGGTAACGCCAAGCGCGTGATCCTGACCAAGGAAAACACCACCGTGATCGACGGTGCCGGCGTTGAGACTGACATCCAGTCCCGCGTTGCCCAGATCCGCGCACAAGTGGCCGACACTACCTCGGACTACGACCGTGAAAAACTGCAAGAGCGCCTGGCCAAGCTGTCCGGCGGCGTTGCTGTCATCAAGGTTGGTGCCGGTTCCGAAGTTGAAATGAAAGAGAAGAAGGCCCGCGTTGAAGACGCCCTGCACGCTACCCGTGCAGCCGTCGAAGAAGGCGTGGTACCTGGCGGTGGCGTGGCACTGGTTCGTGCCCTGCAGGCCATCAGCGAACTGAAAGGCGACAACGCCGATCAGAACGTCGGTATCACCTTGCTGCGTCGCGCTGTCGAAGCTCCGCTGCGCCAGATCGTTGCCAACTCCGGCGACGAGCCAAGCGTTGTGGTCGACAAGGTCAAGCAGGGTTCGGGTAACTACGGTTACAACGCTGCTACCGGCGAATACGGCGACATGATCGAAATGGGTATCCTGGACCCGGCCAAAGTGACTCGTTCGGCTCTGCAGGCGGCGGCTTCCGTTGCCAGCCTGATGATCACCACCGAGGCAATGATCGCTGAAATCAAGGAAGACGCTCCAGCGGCTGGCGGCATGCCAGACATGGGCGGCATGGGTGGCATGGGCGGCATGATGTAAGCCAGCTTTACCCCTGTACTGAAAAACCCCGCCTGCGAAAGCAGGCGGGGTTTTTTATTGACGCGGTCTTTGGGAACTGAGCTTCTCGCGATAGCGGTGGGGCAGCAGCAGTGATGTTGAAATGTGCCGCCTTCGCGAGCAGGCTCGCTCCCACAGGGTTAGGCGGTGTTTTCGGAGGTTGTTGGCCTTCACTGTCCAGGGAGGGAGCGAGCCTGCTCGCGATTACGGTGGATCAACTCGCAATGATGCTGGGCATGCCGCTGTTATTGCAGGTTCGACTCCCATAGGCTCCAGTCGGAGGTTGCTCAAGCATTGACCGGTTGTGTCTCGACCAAGGGTTCTGCTCTCGTGGCCGGCCGATACAGGACGAAGTAATAACATCCCAGGCAGATCAGCCAGCAGAACACCGCCGTCCACACGTTGTGCGAGAAGAAGTGTGCCCCTTGCATCATCCGGCCTATGGAGAACACCGTTCCCAGGGTGAACGCAAATACGAAAGCCCGTCGGGCCAGGCGCGGCTTGCGGTCGCGCAATACGAAGAACAGGGCGAACAGGGTAAATCCGGTGGCGGCATGCCCCCCCGGCCAGCATCTGCCCGGTTTGTTGGTATCAGGACGCGGGCTCAGCAGTTCACTGTAGGTTTCCTTGCCGCCGAACTCCTTCAGGCTCCAGGGGCATTGCACCGCCGTCACCGCTTTCATCGGCGTGACGAAGGATGTCGCCAGCGCCAGGGAGAGCACAAGGCAGCCCAATTCACGTTTGAAGGGTTTGAGTCGGGTGACGAAAAAAGCGCTGATGAAGCCGATGATGGAAAACACCGAAAAGGCGATGACCACTTGCTTCGCGCGGTCATGGAGGATGTCTTCCAGGAAAAAACTGTGTCGTCCGATGAAGTCGCCAACGGTGGGGTCGTAGAACAGCTGGGCCAGGTTCATGTCCAGGTCGGTCCATTCCAGCAAAATCAGAATGATCGCCGTAACGGCGGGAATGCCCAGGCACAGCCAGAAGTTCAGCGGGCGGGGGGAAGAGCGTAGAACGCTTGACGGCATAACAGATCCTGCACAAAGAAAGCGCCCCGGGCCATCCTCCCGGGGCAGTTCGGTTAACGTTCGCTGACTTGCTCGGCACCCTCCATGGGCGCTCTCCAGCCAAGCAGCTGTTGCTTGAAGCCATAACTGGCGGTTTGGTAATACGCAATGGCGCGGCTGATCAAGGGATCGTCACTGGTTGCCCGGGACTCACGGCTTTCGGTCAGTGCGTCATCATGCCGGCGCAGGCCCTGGCGCGGGCTGAGTATCGCCAGATCCTTGCCATCGAACATGCCCAGATGCTGGTAATTGCCGACGACGACGCGGGGCGGTAACGGGTTGTCCTGCAACAGGTTGCGACCGAAGAACGTCGACTCGTAATCCAGATTCAGCAAGCCGAGCAAGGTCGGCGCAAGATCGATCTGACTGGCGAGCTGGTTGGTTTCCCGTGGCTCGATCAGCTTTGGCGCATAGACGAACAAAGGGATCTGATAGTTACTGATCGGCAGGTCCTCCTTGCCGGCGCTACCAGCAGTGTGGTCGGCGACGAAGACGAAGATCGTATTATCGAACCACGGTTTCTGCCGTGCCTGGTCCAGGAACTGACCGATGGCATAGTCGGTGTACTTGACTGCTCCATCCCGGCCGTTGCCGGATTTGATATCGATCCGGTTATCCGGATAGGTGTAAGGGCGATGGTTGGAGGTCGTCATCAGTTGTAACAGGAACGGCCGCTGTTTTGCGTAGTTGGCATCGGCCAGTTTCAATGTCTGCTTGTACAGGTCTTCGTCGGCCATGCCCCAGGCATTCTTGAAGTGGATTTCGGACTCCTCGACACTGCTCTGGTCAACGACACGATAACCGTTGCCGCTGAAAAACGCGTTCATGTTGTCGAAGTAGCCGCGGCCACCGTAGACGAACACGCTGTCGTAGCCGATCGCGCTCAATTGTTGGCCCAGGCTGGCAAAGCCGCTTTCCCGGCCGATACGCTTGACGATCGAACGTCCCGGTGTCGGCGGAATGGCCAGGGTAATGGCTTCCAGGCCGCGATCGGTACGGGTACCGGTGGCGTAGAATCTATTGAAATACAGACTTTGCTTGCGCAAGGCGTCCAGGTTGGGGGTCAGGTCGCGTTTGTCACCATTGCTGCCCAGGTACTTGGCACTGAGGCTTTCGATAGTCACCAGCACAATGTTCGGTTTGCGCAGAGTACCGGGATTGTCTATCCGCCGCCGGATGCCTTGTGGATCTTCATCGATAAAATGTGCATTGGGCTCGTTCAGTTCGGCGCGAATCTGCGGGGCGACGGTAGCCGGGGGCAAGCTGCTGTAGAACTGTCCGTAGTCCAGTTCGTTGTTACGGAACGCAGCGAAGAACTGGTACGGGCCGTTGCTCGCCAGCTCGTTCTGGTAGGCGTTGCCGCCTTGGGTGCGTGGCGCATCCTGACTGAGTAATTGCAAACTCAGGCCGGTGAGGGCCAGCAGGCCCAAGGCAATGGCCAGGCGTCCGCGCAAGGCTGGTAATGGGGCGTCCAGCGCGGCCTGGAGCGGTTTGCGCAAGGCCAGGCTCAAACCCACAGCCACTACGGCAAGAATCGTCAGCAGGATGCCGATCGGGTAGGACTCCAGTACGTTGTTCAATACTTCATCGGAGTAGACCAGGTAATCGACAGCAATGAAGTTGAAGCGCACGCCAAACTCATCCCAGAACAGCCATTCGGCCACCGAGATGAACAGCATGGTGAACAGACTGACCGTCAACAGGCCCTGAAGGAACCAGCGATGGCCGCGACGGCGCCACAAGGCAGCAGGGCAAAGCAACAGGTACAGGCCCATCGGCAGGATTGCATAGGCGAGGAAGCCCAGGTCATATACCAGTCCAACACCGAAGACCGAAAGTGCGTTGCCACCGGATTCATCCAGATGGGCCAGCAGTAAAACGGTTCGTGTCAGGAGAAACACCACCAGCCAGGCGCCGGAGATCAGCAGCAAAAAGCGCACGGGCGCCATTTTCATAAAGTCCATTTACTACATTCCTTATATATCGATCCGATAGCGCGAAAGTGTTACCCCCTCACTGTAGTCAGGTTGTGAACCTGTAGTGAAAAACTCATCAATGATGTGATTGCTTGACGGCGTTGACGCATGTCGTTTCCAGTGCTGGCCCTGAGTCGCCATTGGCCTTAAGCTGCGCGGGCCAAGACGGCCGTTAACCGTATATGCAGAGGTGCCCATGCGAATTCTATTGGTCGAAGACAACCGCGACATCCTGGCCAACCTGGCCGATTACCTGGGGCTCAAGGGGTATACCGTCGATTGCGCCCAGGACGGTCTGTCGGGCTTGCACCTGGCTGCGACCGAGCATTACGACCTGATCGTGCTCGACATCATGTTGCCCGGCATCGACGGCTACACCTTGTGCAAGCGCCTGCGTGAAGATGCCCGGCGCGATACGCCGGTGATCATGCTCACCGCCCGGGATCAACTGGACGACCGCCTGCAAGGCTTCAAGTCCGGGGCCGATGATTACCTGATCAAACCCTTTGCCTTGTCGGAACTGGCGGCGCGGATCGAAGCGGTCATGCGCCGGGCCCAGGGCGGCGGCCGGCGCGCCTTGCAGGTCGGCGACCTGAGTTATGACCTCGATACCCTGGAAGTGACCCGCGAGGGCAAGCTGCTCAAGCTCAACCCGGTCGGCCTGAAGTTGCTGGCGGTACTGATGCAGAAGAGTCCCCACGTGTTGCGTCGGGAAATCCTTGAAGAAGCCTTGTGGGGCGATGACTGCCCGGACAGCGACAGCCTGCGCAGCCATGTCCACCAACTGCGCCAGGTGATCGACAAACCGTTCGACAAGCCTCTGCTGCATACCGTGCACGGTGTCGGTTATCGCCTGGCCGAGGGCCGCGATGGAGTTTAAGCAGAGCCTTGCTCAACGGATCATCATTGCCTTTGCATTGATGAGTGCATTGGTGGCCGGGGCGTTCGCCATGGGCATCGTGGCGACGGTGCACCTGGTGGAAGAGAAGCTGATTTCTGCTGGACTGGGTGGCGACCTGCAACGCCTGTTGCTGATGGACAGCGTCTCGGACTGGAATCATCGTCCGGAACCTGACCAGTTGTTCTATTTCAGCGGCGGCCCGGGTGATTTCGAATTGCCCAAGGATTTGCGTCATTTGGAACCTGGCTTCCACGAGGTGTTTCGCGAACAATTGTCCTATCACGCCATGGTGGAGATCGTTGACGGCCGTCATTATGTGTTGCTGCAGGACCAGAGTGACTTCGAAGAACGCGAGCGGGTACTGTTCGCCGTCGTACTGGTGGGCTTCGTGCTCAGCCTGGCGCTGGCGGTGTTCCTTGGCTGGATCCTGGCTCGCCGGGTGATGGCACCGGTGGTGCGCCTGGCTCGGCAAGTACGGCATCGTGACCAGCTCCTCGGGCTCGCTCCACCGTTGGCGCCTGATTATGCCGCCGATGAAGTGGGTGAGCTGGCGGTGGCGTTCGACGCCACTTTGGGGCGGTTGCGCCAGGCCCTGACGCGCGAGCGGTTGTTTACCAGTGATGTCAGCCATGAGTTGCGCACGCCATTGATGGTCTTGGCGACTTCCTGTGAACTGTTGCTGGAAAACCCGGCATTGGATCAACGGGGTCGCCTGCAGGTCGAGCGCATCAGTCGAGCCAATGAAGAGATGCGCGAATTGGTGCAAACGTTTTTGATGCTTGCCAGGGCTCAGCGCGAGGACAACGGCATGTCGCCTCGCCTGACCCTTGGTCAGGTCGCGGAAAATCTTCTCGGCACATGGCGTGCGGCCATTGAATCCAAAGGCTTGGCGCTCATTTTCGAGCCGGGCCAGCCCCTCGATACTCCCTATAACGCCACATTCCTGACGGCGGTCATGGGTAACCTGCTGCGCAACGCCTTGCACTACACCGACCAGGGCTTCATCCGCCTCACCCTCCATAGCACTGGATTCGTGGTGGAGGACAGTGGAGTGGGCATTCCCGAGGAGAAGCGCGAGGCAATGTTCGAACCGTTCGTGCGCGGCAACGAGAAGCGCGGCGAGGGGCTTGGGCTGGGTTTGTCGCTGGTGCAGCGGATTTGCGAGAACCAGGGCTGGGTGGTGAGTCTCAGTACGATGGAACCCAATGGTTGCCGGTTCGAGGTTGAGTTGAATCCCGAGGGAGTGAGTGCGCCCTGAAAAATTTTGTAATCATTGCCAAGATTACATGACTTCTTTTTCACAAACTGATGACAAAGCGATTTTTAAGGTTGGGCCTGTCTGAAATGGAGGTCCCCTTCAATGTCCAAGTCCATCAAGCTCGATTTTTCCGAAAAGTACGACGAGCAGCACGCGCAGAAGTACTTCCATAAGCATCGAAGCGGCTTGAGTCGCCGTCTCTCCAATCGGCGAGATCAACAACTGGCCAAGCGCGCGTTGGCACTTGCCGGTGACCCAGGCTTGGTGTTGGACCTGCCTTGCGGTGCCGGGCGTTTCTGGTCCTTGCTGGCCGAAAAGCCGAATCGCGTCATCATTGGTGCGGACAACTCCGAGGCGATGATCAAGACTGCAATGGCATCTCAACCCGCCGATGTCGTAAAACGGGTACAACCCTTGCACACTTCTGCATTCGACATCGCCTTGCCTGATAACGCCGTCGACAGCATTTTTTGTATGCGCCTGCTTCACCACATCGGCGAACCCGCGCATCGACTGGCCATTCTGAAGGAATTCGCGCGTGTCAGCCGCGATAGCGTGGTTATTTCATTGTGGGTCGATGGCAATTTCAAGGCCTGGAAACGCAAGCGTCAGGAACGTAACCGTGGGCAGAAAGACTACCAGAATCGATTTGTGTTACCGGTTGCTACAGTAGAAGAGGAGTTCAGGCAGGCTGGGTTTCGTATCCAGGAGCAACTGGACTTCCTACCGCTCTATGCCATGTGGCGAGTTTATGTATTACGCAAGAGGTAACAGCATGGTTGCGCAGGTAGTAGAAACACCTGGGGTTTCCCGCAGCAGCTTCGACCATTTCTGGAACATGAAGGGCGAATGGGTAGAAGAGCCCAACGTGCGTCGTGGCGGAGAAAGTGGCGTACAACGGATCATTAGCAAGGAAGGCGAGCTGCTTTACGCCAAGCGTCAGACTGGACACATTTATCGCAGTTGGCTGCATCCGTTCGGCAGGCCTACAGTGCTGCGAGAGCAGGACGCTCTGCTGGCGCTGACCCGGCTTGATGTTCGCGTTCCTCAATTGGTTTTCTGTGGGGCCCAGCGGGACCCGGTCCACAAGTGGCGTGCGCTGCTGGTGACCCGGGCGCTCGAAGGTTTCGAGGAGATAGAGAAATGGTATGCCGCGGGTGGGCGCGAGCGCCATGGCGAAGCGGTGAATGATCAGATCCTCCGGGCATTGGCCGAAAACCTGGCCCGTATGCACAAAGGCCGCTGGCAGCACGGCTGCATTTACATCAAGCATGTTTTTGTGCGCGTGACGGGGGAGGGTGAGGCGGCGAAGCCCGAAGTTGCCCTGCTGGACCTGGAGAAGTGTCGCCAGCGTTTGACCGCCCGAAGGGCTGCATCCCATGACTTGAAACAGCTACGGCGCCATTCGTCGTTCAGCGATTCTGACTGGAAAAAACTCGTCTACTTTTATGAGACGGCGTTTGGCAGCGCTATCAAAGGCTTATAACGATGAAACTTGAAATTGCTAGAGGTGTGTTTTTAGTTGGAGCCCTGGCAGTTACGTCGATGGCGGTGGCTGTGTGGGAACAGCCCCGTTCTCAGATACTCAGTGCCTCCCACTCTGACGCTCACTGCCCTTTACCACGGGTGGCCAAGGCCAGTGAGGTTGTCCGGCCGGATAATGACCTGTTGTTGTTCATGTTCAGTCTTTCCCAAGGCGTGAGGCCGCAGAGTTGAGAGTCATGAGATCAAAATAAAGGCCTCGCATCTGCGAGGCCTTTATTTTTGTGTATTGGGAAGTGGTTGAAACCTCTGTGGCGAGGGAGCTTGCTCCCGCTGGGTTGCAAAGCAACCCTGAAGTTCTGCAACTTGGTTTCAGGTGGATTGGGATGGGGTTGGGGCGGCTCCGCCACCCAGCGGGAGCGAGCTTCCTCGCCACAGATAAATCCTCTCGCCACAGAAATCCCTTGCTCAAATAGGGGTCAGGCTTTATCCGGCTTGGCCACCAGCGTGTAGATGCAAGGCAATACGAACAGCGTGAACAGGGTACCGATCGACATGCCGGTGGCGATGACTGTGCCAATGTCGAAGCGGCTCACTGCTCCGGCGCCGGTGGCCAGGATCAGCGGTACCATGCCAAACACCATTGCAGCGGTAGTCATCAGTACCGGCCGCAAACGAATCGACGCGGCCTGCTCCACAGCTTCCCGCGGCGTCAGGCCCTGTTCCTTGCGCAGTTGATTGGCGAATTCAACGATCAGGATCCCATGCTTGCTGATCAGGCCGATCAGTGTCACCAAGCCCACCTGGGTGTATATGTTCATGCTCGACCAGCCGAGGAACAACGGAATCAGTGCGCCACAAATTGACAGGGGCACTGTCACCAGGATCACCAAGGGGTCGCGAAAGCTTTCGAACTGTGCCGCCAGCACCAGGAAGATGATCGCCAGCGCCAGGGCAAAAGTGACCCACAAGGCGCTGCCTTCCTGGACGAACTGACGCGAGGCGCCTGCATAATCGAAGGCAAACCCCACCGGTGCTTCTTCATGGGCGATCTGGCTGACGATCTGGACGGCCTCGCCCATGCTCACGATGGGGAAGCCGGAAATCCTCACCGCATTGAGTTGTTGGAACTGATTGAGTTGCCGCGGGCGGGCCCGGTCGCTGACCTTGATCAGCGTCGATAGCGGTAGCGATTCACCCTTGGCGTTTTTCACGTAGTAATTGTTCAACCAGGCAGGATTGTCCCGGAATGGCCGTTCGACCTGAGCAATGACCTTGTAACTGCGCCCTTCGAGGGTGAAGCGGTTGATCTCCGACTCCCCCAGCAAGGTGGCGAGGGTTCCGCCCAGGTCCTGCATCGAGACGCCCATCTGGGCGGCCTTGTCACGATCGATGTCGACGACCACTTCGGGCTTGTCGAAGGCCAGGTCAATGTCCATGAACGCGAACTTCCCGGATTCCTCTGCGCGTTTCTTGATTCGTTCTGCCACTTCCAGAAGTGTCGCGTAGTCTTTCGGGGAGTTGATGACGAAGTCAAAGGGCAGGCCTTCACCGGTGCCGGGCAGGGAAGGGAGGTTGAAACCGAAGATCTGCAGCCCCGGGATGCTTTCCAGCTTGGCCTGGACATCCGGCAGGATTTCCATCTGGGTGCGGCTGCGTTCGTTCCAGGGCTTGAGCAGGAAACCGCCGATGCCGGATTGCACGCCGTTGTAGCCGTTGATCTGGAACGAAGAGTAGTACTCCGGGAACTCCTTGAAGATTTCGAGGAAGTGGTCCGTGTAGGTGTTCAGGTAATCGAGGTTGGTCGGCTGCGGCGCCGTAGCCATCATGAAAATGATGCCCTGGTCTTCGTCGGGGGCCAATTCGGACTTGGTGAACATGATCAGCACAGGAATCAGCAACAGGACGATCACGGCGAACACCAGCACCACCGGCCGGGTATTGAGCGTGCCGTGAAGCATGCGCTGGTAGCGGTTCTTCAAGCGCTCGAAGACGGTGTCCAGCCGATGGGCCAGCCCCGAAGGGTTCTCGTCGTGGCGCAGCAGCATGGCGCACATCATGGGCGACAGGGTCAGGGCGACGATCCCGGAAATCACCACGGCCCCTGCCAGGGTCAGGGCGAACTCCTTGAACAAGGCGCCGGTCAGGCCTTCGAGCAGGCCGATCGGCGCATACACCGCCGCCAGCGTGATGGTCATCGAGACCACCGGCATGGCGATTTCCCGGGCGCCTTCCAGCGCTGCATCGAATGGGCTCTTGCCTTCCTCGATGTGCCGGTGGATGTTCTCCACGACGACGATGGCGTCGTCCACCACAAGACCGATGGCCAGCACCATGGCGAGCAGCGTCAGCAGGTTCATCGAGTAGCCCATCAACTGCATGAAGAACATCACGCCGATCATCGACAGCGGGATGGTCACCACCGGGATGAGTACCGAACGCAGGGCGCCGAGAAACAGGAACACCACGACGATGACGATCAACACCGCTTCGAACAGGGTTTTCACCACCTCATCGATGGAGGCCTGGATGAACAGGGTCGCATCGTAGGCAATCTCGGCCTTGAGGTTCGCCGGCAACTGGGCCTCCATTTCCGGCATGATCTTGCGCACTTCCCTGATCACATCCAGCGGATTCGCGCCGGGCGTGGCCTTGATCCCGATGTACACCGAGGGCGTACCACCGAAGGAGCTGATGGTGTCGTAGTTCTCGGCACCCATCTCCACCCGCGCCACATCACGCAGCAGGACCCGGCTGTCACCGTCGGTCTTGAGTGGTATCGCGGCAAAGGCCTCGGCGGATTTGAGTTCGGTGTTGGCGTTGATGCTGGTAACCACGTATTCGCCCTTCACCTCGCCAGCGGCAGAGAGAAAGTTGTACTGGCGCACCGCGTTGGTCACGTCGGCGGCGGTCAGGCCGAATCCGGCGAGCTTGGCGGGGTCGAGCCACAGGCGCATGGCGAAGTCCTGGTTGCCAAGGATTTCCGCCTCAGCCATGCCCGGGAGGGTCGCCAGCTTGGGCTGGACCACCCGTGACAGGTAGTCGGTGATCTGCGGGTTGTTCAGTTCCTTGCTGAAAAAGCTGATGTACATCAGGGCCGAGGCATCCGCGGCCTCCCGGCTGAGCACCGGGTCCTCGGCATCCTGGGGCAGCTGGTTCTTGACCTCGTTGGCTTTGGCCAACAGTTCGGTGAAGAGCCGGTCGCTGTTGGAGCCGATGCGGGCGTGGACATATATCACCGAGAAATTCTGGCGGCTGACCGAGGTCATGTAGTCGATGCCCTCGGCGCTGGCCAGGCTCTGCTGCATCGGCTGAGTGATATAGCCCTGGATGGTTTCGGCGTTGGCCCCGGGGTAAGCGGTGGTCACCGTGATCAGGGCGTTCTCCATCTGTGGATACTGGCGCAGGGGCAACTTGCTCCAGGCCTGGAAGCCCAACAGCACGATCAGCAGGCTGACCACGGTGGCGAGCACCGGACGGCGGATGAACGGATCGGTAAAAGCCATGGGGATTCCTTGATCAGTCCGCGGATCGCGGGCTGTTCTGTTCGGTCAGGGTCTTGTCGTCACTGATGGCGATGTGGGTACCGTTATCCAGTCTGATCTGGCCGGCGATCACGACTTGTTCGCCGCTCTGTACGCCCTTGGTAACCAGCACCAGCCCGTCACGACGTTCGCCGGTTTCGACGAAGCGTCGTTCGGCAATCAGGACCGGCTGGCCCTTGTCATCCTTCTCGACATTGCCGTCGGCGGCTTTCTTCTGTGTGACCACGTACATGGAGTTGCCATAGAGGGTGTAGGTCACCGCGGTCTCCGGCACGACGATCCCGGCCGCCACATCAGGCAGGATCACCTGCAGGTTGGCGAACATGCCGGGCAACAGCTTGCCGTCGGGGTTGGCCAGGGTGGCGCGTACCAGCACATTGCGGGTGCTGTCTTCGACCTTGGGGTTGATGGCACTGATGGCGCCGACGAACGTCTGGCCGGGGTAGGCCGGGACGCCGACATTGACCGGTTGGGCAACAGCCAGCCTCGGTACCGTTTGCTCAGGAACGTAGAAGTCCACGTAGAGGCTGCTGAGGTCCTGCAGGGTGGCGATGACCGTGCCACTGGCGAGGTAATCACCAACATCCACCTGGCGAATGCCGATGGTGCCACTGAACGGTGCGACGATGCGTTTCTTGTCCAGTGACGCCTTGAGCTGGTTGACCGTGGCCTGGTTCTTTTTCAATTGTGCCGAGAGCCGGTCGAACTCGCCCTTGGAGATCGCCTGGCTGCCCACCAGCTGCCGACCGCGACCGAAGTCCAGTTGCGACAGGCCCAGGTCGGCCTCGGCGGTTTCCAGCAGGGCACTTTCGACTTCACTGTCCAGTTGCAGGAGCGGCTGGCCGGCCTTGACCTTCTGTCCGGACTGGAACAGCACCTTCTGCACGGTCCCGGCAATCTCCAGGCTCAGGTCCACGCCTTGCAACGCCTTGAGGCTGCCGACAGTAGGCAGCCGGCTCTGCCAGGGCTGCTCGGCGGCGCTGGCCACGGCGACACTGATTGGCGGTTTCGGCACAGAAAACGACTGGATCTGCTGGTAGATGGAGAAGCCCTTGTAGCCGCCCAGCAACAGCACCACCAGCAGGACAACACCCAACATGATCAGCATGCGGCGTCGCAGCATGTTCCACTTCCTTGGACAGGTGTTAGAAAAGACATTCAGGCGGGCACATTACTCTGAGTGTGCTGGGGATTCCAGATCCCGTAAGGCCTGCGTTGTGTAGGAATATTCCCGAAATACGGGGGCTTCGTGTCGATAACTCCGCCCCCGTTCAATCAGGCCAGGTGCAAGTGGTTGTCCCAGAGCCCCGCCGGCAGGTCCAGCGGCTTTACAACCGGTTGGGCCTGTCGACAATCGTAATAGCGACAACGGCCCTGGCCCGAGGTCACGACGAAGCCATCCGCCACCGCTCCCACCCCGGCGCAATCCGGCAGAGGGGCGTCCAGGCGGACTTCACCGCTGTCCAGGTCCCAGATGAAAAAGCGATTGCCACGGGGGGCGGTCAGGGCGACCAGGCGCAGGTCACTGTTCACGGCGACGCTGGCGGTGTAATGCCCCATGGCTTGCAATTGCTGCTCGGACACCGGAAACGCCTTGAACGGCTGGCCTGGACGCTTGATCGCCACCAGCTCCGAGGATTCGTGGGCATCTCCCATGAACTGCTGGCCGGAAACGATGGTGCCGTCACTGGCGATGCCCAGGTGGCGCACGCTGTTCATGGCCTGGGGGAGGGTTTCCTTGCTCAACAGCGTGCCGTCGCGTTGCATGAGGACCAGGCTGGGTTCCATGGCGTCGAGGTTCATCTCGACCCGGCTCTCGGCTTCGGTGCGGATACCGCCGTTGGCCACCACCAGGGTTTCGCCGTCGGGCATCCACGAGACCTGGTGCGGACCGATGCCGTGGGTGGGGATCTCGCCGCTGTGTACCAGCCGTTCGCCTTCGAAGCGGTACACGCCCAACAGGCCGCGTCCGGGATCAGAGGTGTCATTCTCGGTGGTGTACAGCCACTCGCCACTGCGATGGATCACCGCATGGCCGTAGAAATGCCGGTTCGGCAAGGACGTGATGGTCTGCAGCAACGTGCCGTCGCGCAGGTCGATCAGGTAGCTTTCGGTGCCCGGGCGACGGGCAACGAACAGCGCAACCGGCTGCGACGGATGATTGACGATGTCGTGGCAGCGCTGGCCGACCCGGGTGGCGAACACCCGCGTGCCGTCCAGTCGATAACCCACGGCGTAGTGCTTGCCATCACCATCGTCCCGTGCCGAAAGCAGCAGCGCAGGTTTGTCCTTGTGCTTGAACAGCGTCCAGCCACCCAGGGTAACGGCGCCGAGCAAGCTGCCCAGTGCCAGGACCTGACGTCGAAACATGATCAGTCACCATCGTTGGCATTAAAGCCCAGTTGGATGCCCAGCGCCTTGGCCAGTTCGCCTTCGTGCAGGCGATGGACGACGTTGAGGCTGTCGTACAAGTCGTTGAGTTGCTGGCGCCCGGCGTCGTCGTTGAGCATTTCGGTCAGTGAGCGCTGGGTGCTGGCGAACAGTTTCAACGATGCGTCATAGGCGGCGTCGATCTTGTCGGCGAGAGGTTTCTGGTCGCTCGGCAACAGACCACGCAGGCCCTTGTTATCCACGCCTACCCAAACCGTCCTGGCCGCGCTGAGGCTGGCTTCCAGGCCTTGCAACGACGACTGGCTGCGCCAGGCATCGGCCTGGAAAGGTTGCGGTACGCCCTTGGTCTGGCGGCCCATCGGGGTGCCGAGTTTCTTCTTCAATGTATCGAGGGCGGTGACCTGGACCCGCAGCAGATCGGCGATCGCTTCGTGGGAATCGGCGTAGCGCTGGTTCGGGAACTTGCTCATCTGTGCGAGCATGCCGTCGTTGGTATTCCAGCGCGACAGGATCTCTTCCGCCAGTTGTTGCTGACGTTCCGCAATGGCCATCAGCAGTGGGCAATACTTGGCTTTCTGCGTGCTGTCGGCCATGTCGATCCTGGCATCGAACAGCAGGTATTCGTAGGCCGACAGTCCCTGGACCACGACGCTGGATTTGGCCAGACCGGCGGCGTCGATCTGCGGCTGGCTTTCGACCAGTTGCTCGACCTGACGGCCCACCAGGTTTTTCTTGTCCGGCCAGAACTGTACCTGCCAGGCGCGGTTGCCTTCGGCCAGCGGACCGATCAGCAGCGGTTGCAGCTCGGCCCAGGCCTTTTGTGCCTTGAGGAAGTCGGCGCGGGCGGTTTCCAGGTTCTCCTTGCCTTGGCAGAACGCCAGGGCGCTGCTCGCCAGTTGCCGGTCGGCATCGACCCAACGGCTGTAGGTCGGCAGGATCACTTGCTTGGCGATGGCGGCCGACGTGACTGCTTGCGGATCCTGGGGCGAGCATGCGCCGAGGGCGAAGGCGGCGAGGCTGGTGAACAACAGCTTGGGACGGAACATGTCGGACTCCCGTTTCGGAAAATTATTTAAAGGGAATTCAGGAAAGCCAGCAACGCGGCGCGTTGCTCGGCATTGAATGCTAAAACCTGGCGCTGTGCCGCTTGCGCTTCACCGCCATGCCAGAGCACGGCTTCGAGCAGGTTGCGGGCGCGTCCGTCGTGCAGGAACTGGGTGTGGCCGCTGACGGTTTCGGTCAAGCCGATACCCCACAGCGGCGGGGTCCGCCAGTCACGGCCGCCGGCCTTGAATTCGCTGCGGTTGTCGGCCAGCCCTTCGCCCATGTCGTGCAACAACAGGTCGGTGTAAGGGCGGATGACCTGGTTCGCCAACTCCGGCTCGGCAGCGTTGGCGGACGTGGTGTATTTCGGCGTGTGGCAGGATTGGCAGCCGGCTTGGAAAAACAGGTTCTTGCCGGCCAGCACCTGAGATGAATTCACGTCCCGGCGCGCCGGTACGGCCAGGTTGCGGCTATAGAACAGCACCAGCCGCAGGATGTTGTCGCTCACCTCCGGCTCGCCGTCCGGACCATTGCCATTGGGTGCGCGCTTGCAATCGACCTGGGCCTCGGTGCAATCGTCGAACGGCCGCAGGCTTGTCGTCAGGCCCATGTCGCCGGAGAACGCGTGGACGTTCTGCTGGTTGAGGTTGGGCTGTCCGGCTTTCCAGCCGAAACGTCCCATGACGGTTTTCTGCAGGGCATCGTCCCAGACCTGGTTCGGCCGACCGGCGATGCCGTTTTTCTCCCGCGCCTGGGCCTCGGCATTCGCCAGGATGGCTTCATCGGGAATGGCTTCCAGCAATCCCAAGCCGATCATCGGCGGCGCGACCCGGGCGGATAAACGTGTGTCGGGGTGCATCGGACCGTAGCCCAACTGGCTGATCTGCAGGTTCGGCTTGCGCAGTTCCACCACCGTACCGTCGTTGAAACGAACCGGGACAGGCGCGTAGTCGACCCGCACCTTGCCTTCGGGGGCGACGCCAGGTACGGACATATCCTGCAATTGTCCACCGTACACCGGCTCCGGCACTACGCCCAATTGCTCGATGACCTTGGCGTAGGACGGCTCATCGGGAATCGACAGGCGCACCAGCATCGACACCGCATTGGCCGCGTCCGGCGCTGGCGGATGGCCGCGACCGTCCTTGATATGGCAGTTCTGGCAGGCATTGGTATTGAACAGCGGCCCGAGGCCATCCCGGGCGGTGGTGGTCGACGGCGCGATCACCCAGGGGCTGCGGAAAAAGCTGTTGCCGACGCTGAAATCCACGCGCCGTGAGGGCGGCAGGTTGGCCGAGGGCAGGGAGAACGCGTTCTGATCGGCCTTGCGAACCGTCGCGGCACCGCCGGACCGGGCTTCACCAGGTTCGGCCTGGGTAAAGCGCGGCGCCTCATCGCAGGCACTCAGACCTATGGCCACGGACAGTGCCATGAACAGCGCGCATGGAAGAGGCAACGACCGCATCGAACATCCTGGAAGGCGAGTGAAACGAGGGCGCAAAGTCTAACAGGACCGGGGACTTTGAATAAGAGGAATTATCGTTTGGTTTGGGGGCGGCAGTCTTGTCGCCACAATCCCTGTGGGAGCGGCGGCCGTGGACTCCCTCGCCACGGCTCAAGGCTGGACAACAGCCCCCGGCACCAACGGTAGTTCCAGGCTTGCGATGAACCCTCCATCGGGATGGTTGGCCAGTATCAAGGTACCACCGTGCCGTTCCGCGGCACGGCGCGCAATCGCCAAGCCCAGTCCATGGCCGGCGGCGGTCTGGCCAGGTGCACGATAGAACGGCTCGCCCAGTTGCCCCAGGTGTTCGGCCTCCACGCCTGGACCATGGTCGCGCACGCTCACCAGAATCTTTTCTCCCTGGCGCACCGCACGCATTTCGATGGGTTGCCCGGCCGGGTTGAAGCGCTGGGCGTTGCGCAGCAGGTTGTCCACCGCTCGCTCGATCATGGTCGGCCAGCCCTTGAGGGTCAGGCTCGGCTCGGCGTTCAATTGCACGCTTTGTTCCGGGGACGCCAGTTGTGCATCTTTTTGCAGGGCGACCAGCAGGCCGTTCAGATCGATCTCTTCGGCGCCGGCGTTGTCGGCATCGACCCGGGCCAGCACCAGGATTTCACTGATCAACGCCTCCAGGCGATCGCATTCGCGGGTCAGGCGCGGCCACAGCGCTTCGCGCTCCTGGGGGCCGGCCCGCTCCGCCAATGCCAGGGCGATGCGCAGCCGGGCCAGGGGCGAGCGCAGTTCATGGGACACGTCCCGCAGCAACTGTCGCTGGCTGCCAATCAGGCTTTGCAAGCGTGCGCCCATGCGGTTGAAGTCTGTCGCCAATACACCGAATTCGTCGCGACGGTTGGCCAGTTTGGCCAGGCTGTTCTGTTGATAAGTGGTTTGTCCCAGGTCATGCACGGCACCGCGCAGCCGGTTCAATGGGCGAGTGATAGAGAAAGTCACCAGCAGACTGAACAAGGTCAGCACCACCAAGGCGATGCCCAGGGCACTGAGGGGCCAGAGCAGGCTGTCGCGGTGCCAGGCATCCAGCTCGGGATGGGGGATGCGGTAGATGAACAGGTAAGTGTCTCCGGTCTTGGCGCTGGTGAACTCGTCGGTCAGGCGTCGCCAGGGCAGGCGTCGGTCGTCGTTGTTCTGGCGTGCCTCAAAGGCGGCCGCCCGATGGGGAAACGTGCCGCGCACCACCGGGTCGCCGCTCTCGTTGAACACCTGGACGTCGATGTGATACTGGCGTTTGCGCTGTTGCAGAATATCCTGGGCCGCATCCTCGCCCTGGCTTTCGTAGGTTTGCGTCCACTCTTCGGGCAGGGTGTTGAGCCCTGGATGGCGGCTGAGGATCCAGGCGTCCTGGTTCAGCATGTGCCCCAGCAGGATGGAAAGCCCTGCAACCAGCGTGATGGCCAGCCAGAAACTGGCCAGGATGCGCCAGAACAATGAACGCACGGTAAATCCTCGAAACAGAGAAAGCCCAGCGGCACGTAGCCGCTGGGCTGGGGAACGTCAGTGCATTATTGCGCTTTTTGCGGCTGTTGCGCCTTCCAGGCCTTGAATTCGGCCCACTCGGCGCGACGCTCGGCCTGTTTCTTCTGGATCGCGTCGAACTCTTTCTGTTGCTCAGGCTTCAACAGAGCACGGATCTGGGTGTCGACTTTCTCGTGCCGTGCTTTCATTTCATCCTGCATGGCCTTCTGGTCGGCCGGCGACAGTTTCGCCAGGTATTTCTCTACCAGCTCCTGACGTTCATGGCGCTGTTCGCCCATGATTCTGCGGATCTGCTGGCGCTGTTCGTGGGTCAGGTCCAGCTGGCTGTACGGACCTCTGTCGTGCATCTGGCCGCCGTGACGCGGGCCATCCATCGGCCCCATCGGGCCAGCGCCTTCAGGCATGGCCATGGCCACGGTCGGCAGGGCGGCAGCGAACATCAGAGCGATAAGGGTCTTGCGCATGGTGTATCTCCTTGTCTCGTTCCCGGTCGGTTCCGGATGTGTGCAGATTACTGAGATCAAGGTCAGCGGCGGTCAGGGGTGGGTAAAGCTTGGGTAAAGAGGTTTGGGTGTGATCCTGACAAAACGCAAACCCGTGGCGAGGGGATCTGCGTCGTTCAGAGGCTGTAGTAGTAACCCCGGCTGCGCAACGCCACGATGCGCGGGCGGCCGTCGGGATGGGGGCCGATTTTCTTGCGCAGGTTGCTTACGTGCATGTCGAGGCTGCGGTCGTACAGGGTCAGCTTGCGGCCCAGGGCGATCTGTGCCAGTTCCTGCTTGTCCAGCGGCTCACCTGGTTGCTTGAGCAGCGCTTCGAGCAGGCGGCTCTCGGACACGGTGAGGGTCTGTTCCTGCTCATCGATGCTGACCACGCCACGTACCGGGCTGAAGGTCAGGTCGCCCAGTTCGATCTGGCTGGACACCGCCGTCGGATGACTGCGCCGCAGCACGGCGCGCAGGCGGGCGGTCAGTTCCCTGGGGTCGCAGGGCTTGGCCAGGTAGTCGTCGGCGCCCAGTTCCAGGCCGAGGATGCGGTCCAGCGGCTCGCCGCGGGCCGACAGCATCACCACCGGCAGTTCCGGATGGTCGGTGCGCAGTTGCTTGAGCAACTCCAGGCCACTGCCGTCGGGCAGCATCACATCCAGCACCACCGCTGACGGAGCGGTTTCGGCCAGGGCCTTGCGGGCACTCTGGCCATCGTGGCAGGCCCGGACCTGGAACCCTTCCTGACCCAGCCAACTGCCGAGGAGCTCACACAGCTCCTGGTCATCATCAATCAGTAACAGCTCGCTCATGAAACACTCAATTTAGCCATTGCCGACGCTGTCTACGTCCACCGCTGGCAAAGATACCGCAGAGTAGGGCCAATAGCGCTACCCCGGCACCAATGACGAACCATTGCTGTTGATCGGTCAACAGGCGCGGCAGCGTGCTTGACTGGGCTTCCTTGAGTTGCAGCTTCAGGCGCTGGTTCTCCTGGCGCAACCGGCTCACCAGTGCGGTTTCGCGTTCGCTGTTGGTGTTCTGCAATTGTTGGGTCAGTTCTTCGCGCAGGCGCTCGCTGTCTTTCAAGCGTTGCTGCAGCTCGGCGAGCTGGCCGCCCGCGCTCAGGGACAAGGGCGTCGAATGACTGCCCTCGGTGCTTTCTTCGCCATGGGCGGGTGCCCCGATCGACAACATGATCAACAACAGGCACAACGGACCTTTGCGCATGGTCACTCCTGAATTCCGCTCGAGTTTAGACAGATTAGACAGGTTGTCGGCAGGCAAATGAGAACAATGAGCCATGAAGGCTCATTGCGCATCGGGTTATGGCAGGACTTGCTTGAACGGCTTGACCACGACATTGGCGTAGACGCCAGCGGTCACGAACGGGTCGGCCTCGGCCCAGGCTTGCGCGACGGCCAGGGATTCGAACTCGGCCACGATCAGGCTGCCGCTGAAACCTGCGGCACCTGGATCATTGCTGTCCACCGCAGGGTGGGGGCCAGCCAGCACGACACGGCCTTCGGCCTTGAGCTGCTGCAGGCGCGCCAGGTGCTCGGGGCGAGCGGCCAGGCGTTTTTCCAGGGAGTTGGCGACGTCGGTGGCAATGATTGCGTAGAGCATGTCAGTCCTCGGTTTTTTGCGGGGGGGTGTCGGCATCGTGCAGATGGCGGGACAGGTAGATGCCTTGGCCGATCAGGAACAGCAGCGTCATGCCCAGGCTGCCGAAGACCTTGAAGTCGACCCAGTAGTCCTGGAACGTGAACGCGACGAACAGGTTGGCGCCGCCGCAGAACAGGAAGAAGGCGATCCAGGCGATGTTCAGGCGGGTCCAGATCACGTCCGGCAGGCTGACGGCATGGCCCATGATGCGTTTGATCAGCAGGCTGTCGCCGATGAAATGACTGCCGATAAAGGCCAGGGCGAACAGCCAGTTGACCACCGGCGCTTTCCATTTGAGGAAGGTATCGCTGTGGAAGGCCAGGGTCAGGCTGCCGAACACCAGGCAGGCGATCAGGGTCAGCCACTGGCTTTTTTCCAGCTTGCGCTGGGAGATGAACAGCGCGCCATAGACCACCAGGGAACTGATGATAAGCACCGCGGTGGCGCTGTAGATACCACCCACGGTCAGGGACTGACCGGCAATGTCGACGGTGCGTGGGTCAAGTTTATAAGCGATGAAAAACAGCAGAAGCGGAATGAAGTCGATGAATTGTTTCACAATGGCAGCCAGAAGCAGGATGTGGCGGCATAATAACAAACATCCTTGGCCGCGATAGGGCCAGCTGATTTGAGGTAACAACCCCCCGTGAATGTTGATTTGCACTGCCATAGCACGGCCTCCGATGGCGCCCTGGCGCCTGCGATTGTGGTGGCGCGGGCGTTCGAGCACGGCGTGCGAGTCCTGGCCCTGACCGATCACGACACCCTCGAAGGCCTCGATGAGGCTCGCGACGCGGCGACAGCGTTGGGCATGCAGCTGGTCAACGGCGTCGAGTTGTCCTGCACATGGGGTGGGGCGACCATCCATGTGCTGGGCTATGGTTTCGATGTCGGTGCGCCGCCACTGGTGCAGGCCATCGCCGAATTGCGCGATGGGCGCTGGCTGCGTGCCGAGGAGATCAGCCGCAAGCTGGCCCTCAAGGGCATGCCCGGTGCGCTGGAGGGCGCCCGGCAGATCCAGCAGGAACTGGGGGACAGCGGCAATGCGCCGGCCCGGCCGCACTTCGCCGATTGGATGGTGCGCGAAGGTTTCGTCAAGGACCGCGCCGAAGCGTTTCGCAAATGGTTGGGGGCCGGCAAGCTGGGGGACGTCAAGCAACATTGGCCGACGCTGGAACAGACGGTTGAGACTTTGCGGGCCGCCGGGGCCTGGGTCAGCCTGGCGCATCCCTGGCACTATGATTTCACCCGTAGCAAACGTCGCCGCCTGATAGCCGACTATATTCAAGCAGGGGGCCACGCCATTGAGGTGGTCAATGGCCATCAGCCGGCCGAGCAGGTCGGCAGCCTGGCGATTCTGGCCCGGGAGTTTGGCCTGCTGGTTACCGCCGGCAGTGATTTCCATGGCCCTGGAGGCTGGTCCGAGATCGGCGAGTACCGCCCGTTGCCCGAAGATCTGCCACCACTTTGGTGTAGATTCAAACATGATCTTGTTACCGACGCCGTCTGAACAGGTAGAACACGTGAGTCAATTTTTCCAGATTCATCCGGAAAACCCGCAAGCGCGCCTGATCAAACAGGCGGTGGAAATCATTCGTGGCGGTGGGGTGGTGGTCTATCCCACCGACTCCTCCTACGCCATCGGCTGCCAGATCGGCGACAAGAATGCCGTGGAACGGGTCAGGCGCCTGCGTCAGTTGGACGACAAGCACAACTTTGCGTTGATCTGCAGTGACCTGTCGCAACTGGGCCTGTTCGCCAAGATCGACACCGGCACCTTCCGGCTGCTCAAGGCCCATCTACCGGGCCCCTACACCTTTATTCTCAACGCCACCCGCGAAGTACCGCGCCTGTTGCTGCACCCGAAGAAACGCACCATCGGCCTGCGGGTGCCGAGCCACCCCATTGCCCTGGCGCTGTTGGCGGAACTGGGTGAGCCGTTGATGAGTGTGACGCTGATCATGCCCGGTGAAACCGATCCCCTGACCGATCCCTACGAAATGCGCCAGTTGCTCGAACATCAGGTCGATCTGATCATCGATGGCGGTTATGGCGGCATGAAAGCCTCCACCGTGATCAACCTGGCCGACGGCGAGCCGCAGGTGGTGCGCGTCGGTTGCGGCGATCCGGCGCCGTTTCTGGTCGAGGCCTGAATGTCCGCCGTGGAAGCCGTGGTGGACAGCGTAGACAGCCAGGCCGGCGCCCAGCAGGAGTTGCCGTTCGCCATGGTCTACGGCCAGGCGGTCACCGAAATGCCCCTGGACCTGTACATTCCGCCGGATGCCCTGGAGGTTTTCCTCGAAGCCTTCGAGGGCCCCCTTGATCTGCTGCTGTACCTGATCCGCAAGCAGAACATCAACATCCTCGACATCCCCGTGGCGGAAATCACCCGCCAGTACATGGGCTATGTCGAGCTGATGCAGTCGGTGCGCCTTGAGCTGGCGGCTGAGTACCTGGTGATGGCAGCCATGCTGGCCGAGATCAAGTCACGGATGCTGTTGCCGCGCTCGGCCGAGGTCGAAGCGGAGGAGGACGATCCCCGTGCTGAACTGATCCGGCGATTGCAGGAGTACGAACGCTTCAAGGGCGCCGCCGAAGGCATCGATGGCTTGAGCCGGGTCGGGCGCGACGTGGTGGTGCCCAAGCTCGATGCTCCCGAGGCACGAGCGCGCAAGTTGCTGCCGGACGTGAGCCTGGAAGAATTGCTGATGTCCATGGCTGAGGTCCTGCGCCGGGGCGACATGTTCGAAAGCCACCAGGTCAGCCGCGAAGCGCTGTCCACCCGCGAACGCATGAGCGACGTGTTGGAGCGGCTCAAGGGCGGCGGTTTCGTGCCATTCGTCGAGCTGTTCACCGCCGAGGAAGGGCGGTTGGGGGTGGTCGTCACGTTTATGGCGATCCTGGAATTGGTCAAGGAATCCTTGGTCGAGCTGGTGCAGAATGAGCCGTTCGCAGCGATCCACGTGCGGGCACGAGCCGAATAACGAGCAAATCAATGAATCTGACTGAACCCCGCGAGCTGGCCCCCTTGCTTGAAGCTTTTTTGTTGGCCTCGGGAAAGCCGCAATCGATGGAGCGCCTGTTCGAGCTTTTCGAAGAAGGCGAGCGGCCGGAACCGGCCGTGTTCAAAAAAGCCCTGACCCTGTTGGGCAAGTCCTGCGAGGGGCGGGCCTTCGAGCTCAAGGAAGTGGCTTCCGGTTATCGCCTGCAGATCCGCGAGAAATTCGCGCCGTGGGTTGGGCGCCTATGGGAAGAGCGGCCCCAGCGCTATTCCCGCGCCATGCTCGAAACCATGGCTCTGATCGCCTACCGCCAGCCGATCACTCGCGGCGAGATCGAGGATGTGCGGGGCGTGGCGGTCAACAGCCACATCGTCAAGACCCTGCTTGAGCGTGAGTGGATCCGGGTCGTCGGTTACCGCGACGTGCCGGGCAAACCGGCGATGTTCGCCACCACCAAGGCTTTTCTCGATCATTTCAACTTGAAAAACCTCGATGAGCTGCCTCCGCTGGCCGAACTGCGGGAACTGGAGCCCGAGCCGATGCTCGAGTTCGACGACGCCCCGGTGCCCCAGGGTTTGCAAGACCTGGCCGATGCCAGTGCCGAACCGGAGGAGCCGAAGGAAGAAACCAGTTTCCATTCGTTGCTGCTGGAACTGGACACTATGGAAGAGGGGCTCAAGACCGATTTCGACGACTTGCTGCGTGACGGTCCGGAACCTGAGGGCGAGGCGCCTGACAATGAAGTTGAACCCGCGGCCGAGCCTGAACCCGAAGAGGACGTGCTCGGAGTTGCCGAAGCCCGGGAAAAACTGCTGGCTGCTGTAGCTGCCCTTGAGCCGCACGTACCCGAGCCTGAGCTGAGCGACGAGGAAGCCGAAGCCCGGGCGCTGGCTGAAGCGATCGAAAACGAACGTCGCCAGTTTGACGATTGACCCAGCTCATACTGCACCCTCTGTGGGAGCGGGCTTGCTCGCGAAGACGGCGGCACAGTCAACATCACCTCCAACTGACTCACCGCTTTCGCGAGCAAGCCCGCTCCCACAGTGGAATATGGAGAGTATGGAAAATGGCTTGCAACCGATCGGCGGAAATCGCGTCGGGCACCCATAGATCAGCTACTCTCTGATGCGCAAACGCCTCAACGGGCGTATGATTCGCGACCCTTTGGCGAACCTTGCGCCAAACGACCCTTTTCAAGACCACACCGGGAGGTGCCCAGCATGAAAGACCAAGACAAGAACGACAGCCACGAAATCGGTCCCGCAGGCGAGAAACTGCAGAAAGTCCTCGCCCGTATCGGCGTCGGCTCGCGCCGCGACGTGGAAGCCTGGATCACCCAGGGCCGGATCAAGGTCAACGGCAAAGAGGCCACCTTGGGCCTGCGCGTCGACATGCACGACGCCATCACCATCGATGGCAAGGTGATCAAGCGCGAAGAGGCCGCCGAAACGGTGCGCCGCGTGATCATGTACAACAAACCCGACGGCGAGATCTGCACTCGTGACGACCCGGAAGGCCGTCCGACCGTGTTCGACAAGATGCCGCGTCCGAAAGAAGGTCGCTGGATCAACATCGGCCGCCTCGATATCAACACCACCGGCTTGCTGATGTTCACCACCGACGGTGAGCTGGCCAACCGTCTGATGCACCCGTCCTACGAGATGGACCGCGAGTACGCCGTGCGCGTACGCGGTGAGGTCGACGATGAGATGATCGAGCGCTTGAAGGCCGGCGTCGTGTTGGAAGACGGCCCGGCGCGCTTCACCGACATCAAGCAGGCGCCCGGTGGTGAAGGTTTCAACCACTGGTACCACTGCGTGGTGATGGAAGGCCGTAACCGTGAAGTGCGTCGCCTGTGGGAATCCCAGGGGCTGGTGGTCAGCCGTCTGAAGCGCGTGCGTTTCGGCCCGGTGTTCCTCAATTCCGACCTGCCGATGGGCCGCTGGCGCGAAATGAGCCAGCAGGAAGTCGACATCCTGTCGGCCGAAGTTGGTCTTGCGCCGGTGACAATGCCGCAGATGACCGCCAAGAGCAAGGACAAGCTGGAGCGGATGCAGCGTAAATCCTCGCGCCCGATGGGCAAGACCGAGCGCGTACGGACCTTGCGTCCAGCGGCTGAGGGCGCAGCGCCTGCCCCACGTGCTCCACGCGAGCCGCAGATCGAAGGCGAACGTCCGGCCCGCAAGCCGGGGCCTCGTCAGGATGGTGAGCGTGGTCCACGCACGCCGCGCCCGGCCAACGGCCGGACTGAGCGTGGCGAAGGTCGCGGTACCCCGGTGGCTGAACGCCCGGCCGACGTCAAGCGCCCGGCCAAGCCGACCTCGAAGAAACGCCCGGCCATCACCTTGGTGGATCGTGACGCGCCGTCGGGCAAGCGTCGTGGCGCACCGGCGGGTTCGGGGCAGCGTCCTGGGTTTGGGCGTCGCAAGCCGGAGTGAGGCGGGTTTGAGCTGCTAGCGGCAAGCTGCAAGAAAAAACGCCAACCGTAGGGTTGGCGTTTTTTTTTGGTCTGGCTTGAGTGATGGGGTGTAGCTGAGACCGCTTTCGCGAGCAATCCCGCACCCACATTGGGGCGGTGGCGTTCACCAACCTTCCATTCACTGAGATAACTGTGGGAGCGGGCTTGCCCGCGAAGGGGCCCGCAGTCCCAACCATACTCTTCCAGACCCACCCCTCGCTTGCCGCTTGAGCTTGCCGCTCAACGCTGCCCTTAAAACACAAACCGCCCATCAAACATCGGCTCATTATCCAGCGCCAGCATACCGCTCTCGAAAATCAGATCCAGGTGATGGCTGCCCTTGGCGCCGCCACCCAGTCCCAGGTGCAGGCCACAATGTCGCTCCTCGAACCCGGCGTTGCGGGCATACAGGCTCTTGACCCCTTCGTTGGTGCCGATCCCCAACTCTTCGATGCGCCGGTTGGACGGGTTGGCGTCCAGGTAGCGGTTGAAGTCGTGTTCCAGGCCTGGCACCTCGGTAGCGATTTTCTGAATGGTGGAGTCTTCGATCCACAGCTCCAGGGGCGACTGCAGCACGCCATATTTGCGTGCGAACGGGATGGTGCTCAGGAATGTGCCGACGAAACTCACCCGGCCATTGATGGTGTCACTGTGAGTGGCGATTTCACCAGGGGCCAGGTCGTAATTGCCGAGGCCGTTGATGTCGGTCCACTTCTTGACGCTGTCCAGTGCCGTATCGAAGTACGAGCCGTGCTCGTCCTGGAAGCTCAGCGTGCTTGCTTGTGACATGCGCCGGATAAGATGACTGTTGAGCCCGGCGATACGTTGCGGGATGACGCTGAAGGTGTCGTAGAAATATTCGCCGTAGTCCTTGAACAACAGCGATTTTTTCCAGTTGTCCGCCATCACGCCTTGCAGGGCGCGGACGAAGTCCGGACCGTCAGGCCGTGGATGGGGCAAGGTGGAAGAGTCGTAGAAGAAAATATACAGATCGCTGTCGGCAATGGCCTTGGACAGACGCTCGGTGGATTCGAGGTCCAGACGCATGGCGCTGAAGCGGAAGGGTGATCCGTTGCCGGCTTGTTCGGCAATGGCGCCGGTCAGGGCTTCGTAGTCGGCGGTATGGCCGAGCAGTACCTTGGCGGGCTGGATGCCGGCCAGGGCGGGGTGGTGTTCGAGGTAGTAAAGGAAATGTGAGATGGCTCGTTGAGTGTCCATACTTGTTTTCTTCCTTGATGAATGAGCGTCCCTGACAACCTGCTGAAAGTGGCGGAGCCGACCGGCCGGATCAACTCCGCCGGGTTGCGCTTACAGAGGCCACATCGCCGTGCCGAACGGAACGACGGCGTCGGCTTGCATCATTTCAACGGCGGCTTCATGGGTTGGCGCTTCAAACCATTCGTCCAGTTGCAGTTCGGTTTCCAAGTCTTTGTCCAGTGCTTGCATAGTGAATCTCCTAGATGACTTTTACGGAAAGTTGCGGGTAATCCGGTGAGTGAAAGCTGACCGCATCAGGCCCCGCAGGGCTTGCCGGCACGATGCCTGGGCAAGTCGCTAAAACCTAGTCGACGGGATTTTGGAATGCAAAAAATAATTTTATTTTTTTTGAGATGAACTTTTTATTCTATTTCTCGCAGATTTTTTTGCTTTTTTAAACAGCCACCTGCAGGGGTCAGGTGTTAGGAAACTTCCTACCGTCAATTTGTATACGGACTACAGAAAATTCCTACGTGGAAAAATTTCGTTACGCATCGTAAAGGAATGCTTACGAAAAGCGTGCGCCTGCTCGGTTTGTAAATCTCCTCCAGATGAATGTAAGAAAAAGCTTCCAGCAGACCTTTCATACGTCGTGCCGTAAGGTGTTGGCCGGCTTGTTTCCAATCCATGAGGAGGGTCATATGCGCCTCATGCCTTGTCAGGTGTCTAGTGGCCTGTGTGGCTAATTCGTGTACTCAAATTAGCCGTACAGGCCACTACAGCCAAGGGTCGGCGGTGTACAATGCGCCGCGTTTTACTGTGACCCTTCGCGTACCCACGCACCTTCAAGGTTATCCGCCTTGCTCATTCCGCCACGCCACAAGCGTGTCGGGTTCGATTTCGTCACAGATAAAAACAAACAGGTGACGCATGACCGGTGTAAATACAGGCGAGCTGAAACGCGGCCTGAAAAATCGACATATTCAATTGATCGCCCTCGGCGGCGCGATCGGTACCGGCCTGTTCCTGGGCTCGGCGGGGGTGCTGAAATCAGCCGGCCCGTCGATGATCCTGGGCTACGCCATCTGCGGCTTTATCGCCTTCATGATCATGCGCCAGTTGGGCGAAATGATCGTCGAAGAGCCGGTAGCCGGTTCTTTCAGCCACTTTGCCCACAAGTACTGGGGCGGTTTCGCCGGGTTCCTGTCGGGTTGGAATTGCTGGATTCTGTATATCCTGGTGGGCATGTCCGAGCTGACGGCCGTGGGCAAGTACATCCATTACTGGGCACCGGACATTCCGAGCTGGGCCTCGGCGGCGGCGTTTTTCATCCTGATCAACGCCATCAACCTGGCCAATGTCAAAGTCTTCGGTGAGGCCGAGTTCTGGTTCGCGATCATCAAGGTCGTGGCGATTGTCGGCATGATTGCCTTGGGCAGCTACCTGCTGGTCAGTGGCCATGGCGGCCCGCAAGCTTCGCTGACGAACCTGTGGTCACACGGTGGGTTCTTCCCCAATGGCGTGAGTGGGCTGGTGATGGCGATGGCGATCATCATGTTCTCCTTCGGTGGCCTGGAAATGCTTGGTTTCACCGCCGCCGAGGCCGACAAGCCGAAAACCGTGATTCCCAAGGCCATCAACCAGGTGATCTATCGGATCCTGATTTTCTACATCGGTGCCCTGGTGGTGCTGTTGTCCCTGACCCCTTGGGACAGTTTGCTGGCCACGCTCAATGCCTCCGGCGATGCCTACAGCGGTAGCCCGTTCGTGCAAGTGTTCTCGATGCTGGGCAGTAACACGGCGGCGCATATCCTCAACTTCGTGGTGCTGACCGCCGCGCTGTCGGTGTACAACAGTGGTACCTACTGCAACAGCCGCATGCTGCTGGGCATGGCCGAGCAGGGCGATGCGCCCAAGGCCCTGGCCCGGATCGACAAGCGCGGCGTGCCGGTGCGTTCGATCCTTGCCTCGGCGGCGGTGACCCTGGTGGCGGTCTTGCTGAACTACCTGATCCCGCAGCATGCGTTGGAGCTGCTGATGTCGCTGGTGGTCGCGACTCTGGTGATCAACTGGGCGATGATCAGCTACTCGCATTTCAAATTCCGCCAGCACATGAACCAGACTCGCCAGGTGCCGCTGTTCAAGGCGCTGTGGTACCCCTATGGCAACTACATCTGCCTGGCGTTCGTGGTGTTCATCCTCGGCGTGATGCTGATGATTCCCGGTATCCAGATTTCGGTATACGCGATTCCGGTGTGGCTGGTGTTCATGTGGGTGTGCTACCTGATCAAGAACAAGCGCAGTGCCCAGCATGGATTGACCGTAGCGGCTGCCAAGTAGGCATCCTTGAGATACCCCAAACCCGGCTGAATGCCGGGTTTGTTTTTTTCTGGTCCAGTCCAATCCCTGTGGGAGCGGGCTTGCTCGCGAAGGCGTTGTTACATTCAATATTTTTGCTGACTGACACGCCGCTTTCGCGAGCAAGCCCGCTCCCACAGAGGATTCGGGGTATTCTGTGGGGCCTGATACCGGACGCTTTCCATGCTGGCGATTTCCAACAACGTGCACATTCCCGATGCCGAGATCGAGCTGACGGCCATCCGCGCCCAGGGCGCCGGGGGGCAGAACGTCAACAAGGTCTCCAGCGCCGTGCACCTGCGCTTCGACATTCCTGCTTCGTCGCTGCCCGAGTTCTACAAGGAGCGGCTGCTGGCCCTGCGTGACAGCCGCATCACCAGCGATGGCGTGTTGATCATCAAGGCCCAGCAGTACCGGACACAGGAACAGAACCGGGCCGATGCATTGGAGCGCCTGGCCGAGCTGATCCTCAGTGCCACCAAGGTCGAGAAGAAGCGCCGTCCGACCAAACCGACCCTGGGCTCGAAGACGCGTCGCCTGGAGTCCAAGAGCAAGCGTGGTTCGATCAAGGCCGGGCGGGGCAAGGTGGATTTTTAGTTTCTATTGCGTTCCTCGCGATACCTCGGCGCCTGCCGGTACAGGTAGATGCTCAACGCCAGGCCGCCGAGCGCTGCCAAGGCCGCGAACAGGAAGATCGAGGCAAAGCCAAACCCTGCTGCAATCGCGCCGGCCAATGGTCCGGTGATCCCCAGTGACAAATCAATGAACAGCGAATAAGCGCCCACCGCCGCCCCACGGCTGGAGGCCGGTACCAGATTGACGGCCTCGACACCCAGTGCCGGGAATACCAGCGAAAAACCGAAGCCGCTCAACGCTGCGCCCGCCAGTGCCCACTGCGCATCGGGTGCCAGCCATAGGAGCAACAAGCCAAGGGTTTCCACTGACAGGCAGGCAATTGCTACCCGAAAGCCTCCCAGGCGGTTGATCAGATTGCCGAACAGCAGGCGTGCACCGATGAAGCAGGCACCGAACAGGCTCAGGCACAGCACCGCGTTGTCCCAATGTTGGGTCGCGTAGTACAGGGTAATGAACGTGGCGATGGTGCCGAAACCGATGGAACCCAGGGCCAGGCCGCTGCCATGGGGCAGGACACGCCCCAGTACATGCATGAACGGTAGGCGCTCGCCGGCAACCACGGGCGCGGCGGTTTTCGGCCAGGCCAGCGCCACCCCCAGCACGGCCAGCAGGATGATGCTGACGCCCATGCTCCACAGTCCCAGGGACTTGACCAGCCACACCCCCAGTGGTGCGCCTATCGCCAGCGCGCCATAACTGGCGATGCCGTTCCAGGAAATCACCTTGGCGGTATTCGCGGCGCCGACCCGGCCGATGCCCCAGCCAATCGAGCCTGAGCCCACCAGGCTTTCCGCGCTGCCCAGCACCAGGCGACCGATCAGCAGACTGGTCAGGCTCAGCGTCGGCAGGTCATGAGTCCAGGCCGAGACCAGCATGAACACACCGCTCAGCCCACACCCGGCCAGGCCGAAGATGACGGCGCGCTTGCTGCCCAGGTTGTCGATGATCTTGCCCGCGTAAGGGCGGCTGAGCAGGGTGGCCAGGTACTGGACACTGATCACCAGCCCGGCGATGACCGCGCCAAAACCTAATTCGCCATGGACGAACCCGGGCAGCACGGCCAGGGGAATGCCGATATTCAAATAGCCGATGAAGGTGAAGAGAACGATGGAAACGACTTGCAGCGTGACCGCCAGGGGGCGCTGGGAATCTGACATGGGAAAAGGTCCACGGAGCAGCTGGATAGATAGGCTGCTTATGATAACGGCGCGCGTAGAAATGAGGCGTGGGAAAGTAAAACTATTTGCCTGTCAGGCCTCGTTTTGCCCGGCGACCAGGTGTGTGGTGACCAACGCGGCGAGGGCATTTTCCTCGGTGCCGAAACGGGCCAGCAGCGTGGCTTGTTTCTCTGGCGAAAGGCGCGTCCAGATCTCGACCATTTTTTCAGTGGTGCCGATCAGCACACTGGCCTGGGCTTCGCTGAAGTTGTCATCGGTCATGGTCGGGGCTCGGATTCAGGCAGTGTGGAAAGCGCATCTTAGGCTCTGTACGAAAAGACTTGAGACGAAGGTCAGGCAAGGCGAAAACAGCCGGGCAAGCGCAGTGTACTGGAGTACATGAGCATTGCGAGGCTGTTTTCAACGCAGCATGAACGAGTATCAAGGCTTTTCGTCCAGAGCCTGCGCTTTCCACACGGTCTGGTGGTGCTGATGGATCAGTCTTCGCTGTCGGCCTGGCGGCGTTCAGTGGCTTCTTTGGGCTCGGGTTGCCGGGCGTCTGGTTGCCCTGCGGCCTGTAGCGTGGTCGTCTGCTCAGTGTCGTGCAGGCTTGGGAAGGGGAGATTAGGAATCTCGTGCATATCGCGCTCCTCGCAAAGTCTGTTGGTAGATCTGGTAGATCCTCGCTTCTGTAAAGCCCGGGCAGGATACCGCAGGAAAGATGACAGAAAGACTTTTAAATCCTGTTGTACCGACAGATGGGGTTGTCTAGACAGGTCAGCTCACTGGTCTTGTTGCTTGCGAAATGCCCAGCGGCCGGCGATCAAGGTGAAGGTCGCCACCAGTGCCACGAGGATCCAGAAACCTTCAGGGTCAGTGGCCAACGGCACGCCGCCGACGTTCATGCCAAAGAAACCGGCGATGATGTTGATGGGCAAAGCCAGTACCGTGACCATCGTCAGGGTGAACAAGGTGCGGTTGGTCTGTTCGTTGAGGTTGGCGGCGATTTCTTCCTGCAACAGCTTGATCCGTTCGCCCAGCGCGGTGAGGTCGTTGATGATCAAGGCGAACTCCTCGGTGGATTTGCGCAGCTCCTTGACGTCTTCTTTCTGCAGCCACTGCGGCGGCCGGTTCAGCAGGCGCAGCAATGAGCCGGGCTCCAGCGCCAACAGGCGTTGCAGGCGCACCAGCACCCGGCGTTGGGCGCCGAGTTCGGCGCGGTTGGTGGACAGGCGCGAGGAGAGCAACTGATCCTCGATCTGATCGACGCTGAGGCTAGTCTTGCGCACGATCTGGGTCAGTACTTCGCCCTGGTCGCGCAGCAGGTGCACGAGCAGTTCCACGGGTGAGCGAAAGCACTCACCGGCCTTGACCGATGAGCGCAGCTTGTCGACCGAGTGCAGGGGTTGCAGGCGTGCGCTGACAATCAGTCGGCTGTGGACGCAGACCCACAAGGTCGAGACGTCCGAAGAGACCAGGTTGCTCAGGTTGAACACGACATCGTTCACCACCGCCAGCAATGCCGAGTCCACATGTTCGATGCGGGTCGAACGCGAACCTTCGTGCAAGGCTTCGAAAAACTCCTGGGGCAAGGCCAACTGACTTTTCATCCAGCGCTCGCAGGCTGCATGCGCCAGGTTCAGGTGCAGCCAGAGGAATTCATCGTTGTCTTGTGGTTGCTGCAGGCTTTGCAGGGCCTGGGCCGAATCGATTTCCCGCCCGCGCTCGCCGGGACGGAAACGAAACCCGTAGAGCAGGCCGAACAGGTCCGGGTCGCGGTGGCTTTGGTCAATGCTGTGGTTCATGAAGGCTCGCTGGCGGGAAGTGCCTGTGGTGGCTACAGGTTCACTTGGGCGAGATCATGGCAAGAAATCTTGATGGTTTTGTGACAGTTGTGCGGTGTGGGAGCGGATTGATAGATGAATAAAAAAGCCGCGCAACCTGACGATTGCGCGGCTCTTTTTAATCCTTTTTGTCGAGTTCGTTTTTCAGGACTCCGCCGGTGGCTGCGTTGAGCTCAACTTCATACTCTCTGCCGTCGGGGTAACGTACTTCAACTTCGTATTCATAGCCGTTGAAGCGCTTATCCAGCTCAGGGAGGCCGTGGGTCGCTCCCGGATGCAACTTCTCGACTTCTTGTTTCAGCTGTTCCATCGGCAGGATCTTGCCTTCCTTGACCAATTGAGGGATATGTTCAGGTCGAACATCATCATCCGCGTGGGTCAGGCCGGCAGTCAGGGTCAGGGCCGCAGCGGTGAACAGGGCAGTCAAAGTTTTCATAAGGTCTTTCCTTGGGTGTGTCGTTTAAGTGGGATCAGATTAACTGTGGCAACTTAATTCACCCTTAATTTGAAAAAACCTTTGCGCGGGACTGCTGAAGTAAGGTTTGTTGGGATAAGAACTGCGACAGCCTGTGGGAGCAAAGCTTGCTCGCGATGTGGGCAGTACGGTTTCAGTACAGCCGCATTATCGTTCGTCGCAAGCAAGCTTTACTCCCACACTTGATCAATAACCGTTCTTCTCCAGCAACTGCGTCACACTGCCAGTTTCGGGACGCTTGAAATACTTGAGCAATTCACTGGCCCGGTTGGTGAAAATGCCATCCACGCCGGCCTCCATCACTTTCTTGAAGTCCACCGGCTCATCCACAGTGTAGACATGCACCAGCAAACCCTGATCGTGGGTGTATTGGTTCATCCAGGGCTGCACCAGGTCTGAATAACTCTGGCTGCCGCCGTGGGTCAGCGCGGCGGATGGTCCGGTGCCGATGACGCCCTGGGCCTTGGCGTACTGGACCCATTTCTCGAACTCGGCGCGGTCCTTGGGTTGTTGCTTGGCGTAGTAAGCCGCCTTGTCGGTTTCACCGGACTCGGCAAATGTCACCTTGGACTTGGGCTCTATGTTGCCTTCACCCACCCACAGCAACAGGACCTTCGGTACCTTCGGCATCTCTTTGTGCAGCAGTTCGAGACTGCTCTTTTCGAAGGTCTGCAAGACCACTTTGCCCTTGCCCTGGCCTACGCCGGTAGCACTTTTGGCCAACTTGGAGCCGGCCGGACTCAGCCAGCCGCGGTCCTGCAGTTTATCCTTCAGGTCGCGTTCGATGCCGGGGAACAGCTTCGGCTCCTTGGTTTCGATGTACAGCCCCGGTTTGTGCTGCGGATTTCCCTCGGCGATGTCGATGACTTCATCGAGGGTCAGGATCTTCAGCCCCGCGAACCCGGGACGCGCGCGGTCCGGGTAGGCGGTGTTGAACCAGCTGCCGGCATCGAGGGTCTTGAGCTCGGCCATGGTGAATGCGTTGGCGCTGCTGTCCTTGCGCTCGGGGAACTTGGTCGCGACGTCCGTGGTGCGCAGCAGGCTGTCATCGTGCAACACGAACAGCACGCCATCCTTGCTGCGTTGCAGGTCCAGTTCCAGATAATCGGCGCCGAGGTCGCGGGCCAACTTGTAAGAGGCTGCGGTGGATTCCGGTGCATCGAACGAAGCACCACGGTGAGCGATCACCGCCGGGTGGGGAATACCCTGGCGAGTGGCCAAGGCCTTGGGGTTCGGCGCCTCGGCGGCCGATGTCTGACCGACGCCGAGCAACAGGCTCAACATCAACACGCTACGGGTAAAGGTGACGGGCATGCTCGAGATCCTTTCGTCGTTGTGCAAAGCCTATCTTTTAACAACTGAACGCTCTGAGCGCTATCGCCAAACTTACATAAAGCTTCGGGAAACAGATTTTTCCCACATCTTTGCAGGCGGTTTGCAGTACCCTTGGCCGCAGCAGTTTCCCCGGCAGAGGGAAACCTGAAGCGACATTCGCCTGCCCTGCGTGTAAACCATCGATCAGACGTCCCGCGGGACGCATCCATGAGGTTTACCATGCGCACCACTTCAACCTTCATCTGCCAGGCCGCCGATCAACTCAAGGGCTTTGTCGGCCTGAACCGCAAGACCGGCCAATACATCGTGCGCTTCAGCGAAGACGCCTTCGGCATGGACGTGGCCGCCGACGGCATCATTCCGACCTGCGAGTTCGTCTGGGTGGCTGTCACGGACGGCACCATGATCCTCAAACGCGAGCGGATCCAACTGCTGTTGGACCAGAACATCGATGATCGTCTCAACCTCACCGAACCTTTGCGGGTGTACATGGCACGCAGCGACCTGCCGGAAATCGTAGCGATGCGGCAGTTGGTCGAAGGCTGATCCACCGCTATCGCGAGCAGGCTCGCTCCCACAAAGGATTTGTGGTGGGCTTGCCGCTCACGCCGCCTCCCTCGCACACGCTTCGACAAAGGCTTTGATCAGCGGCGGCACCCGATTTTCCAACGCTGCGCGTTCAGGCTGGAACAGGGTCGCGACAAAGAATGGATGATCTCGCAGCTCCACGGCCCGCAACTCGCCGGCCGAATCCCGGGCCACGGCATGCAGGCGGCCACCCAGCAAATCCCGCTCAAACACTGGATTGACCCCAAAGCGGCAACGATAGCCTTCGAACACTGTCTGGCGGCCATAGGCCTTGGCAGTCAGCGATTGCGCATCAAGCTGAAGACTGTCGATGGTTTCGACCAAGGCACAGCTCAGCGGTGTCAGCAGTGCCCGTTGCGCTTCTGGGGAGGTTTCGCCGTGGGCGGCATCGGTCCAGCCCATCACGTGGCGCGCGTATTCCAGCACGGCGTGCTGAAACCCACCACAGGTGCCGAGGAATGGACGACGCTGTTCGCGGGCAAAGCGAATGGCGTGCAAGGCGCCTTGTTCGTTTCGGTAGGGGCTGCCGGGTACGCACCAGATGCCGTTGAAGTCGGCCAGAGGGGTAGCGTCAGTGATCAGATCCGTCGCCAACCATTGAAAGCCAACGTCATGGCCGGTTTGCCTGCTGGCTAGGTCAAGTGCGATGGGAATGGCTCTATGGGCCGTTATCTGCGGGTCGTGGTCGCCGATCAGGGCGATGTGCAAAGGGCGCTGGATTTTCATGGAGGGCTCACCGCTTGTTGATTGCTGACCGCCACTATAGATTGGCGTTCACGCACTCAATATTGGCGTTTATCCAAGTGTTCAATGCATCGGCGCATTATCGTCTGGAGTATTCCGATCTCTCCCTGATCCTGGCGTTGGTCCGTGGCGGCTCGCTGGCTCGGGCTGCGCGGCTGTTGGACGTGGATGTGTCTACGGTGTTCCGCTCGGTACGCCGACTTGAGGCGGCCCTGGGCCAACCCTTGTTCGAAAAAAGCCGTGCCGGGTATTTGCCCACGAGCCTGGCCCAGACACTGTCCGAACAGGCCGAGCGCGCCGAGCAGGCCCTGGAGGCGGCACGTATCGGTGTGGAGCAGGGCGGTGAGGTGGTTACGGGCACCGTGCGCCTGACCTGCACCGACTCGGTCCTGCAAGCGTTGCTGCTGCCCGCGCTGGCGCGGTTCATGCCGGCCTATCCGGCATTGACCCTCGAATTGAGCACTTCGAACGACTTCGCCAACCTGAGTCGCCGCGACGCCGACATTGCCTTGCGCCTGACCCGCACACCGCCGGAACATCTGGTGGGGCGACATCTGGGCGATGTCGTCTACCGAGTCTGCGCAAGTCCGACATACCTGTCTGGCGCGAATCTGGATGACTTGGCGTCCCTGATCTGGATCGCGCCGGACGACTTCCTCCCCGATCACCCCACCGTGGCCTGGCGCCGACAACACTTTCCCGGGGTGATGCCGGCCTATCGCTGCAACAGCATGCTCTCTGTCGCCGAGTTGGCGCGGGCCGGTCTGGGCGTCGCGGCGCTGCCGGACTTTCTGATCGGTGAAGGTCAGGGACTGATCCCCTTTGGTGAGCCGCTGGATGGGCATGACACGGCGCTCTGGCTGCTGACACGGCCAGACTGCCGCGCCTTGCGTTCAGTAGTGACACTGTTCGACGAGTTGGGGCGTAGTCTGCGGCAGCGCTGATGTTTCATGAGCGGAACGCGCTGGGTTAGATGATGATCGCCTAATAGTTATAGTGCCTTTAGCACCAGCCTCAGGCGGAGAACATCATGGCGACCCCTTACCAATCCACCCCCGTAGCTCCTGTTGATCACTTGCGTTTTCATCGGCCTCACGCGCATCTGGGACCCACCTTCGGGAATGATCGCTTTGCGCTACGGGCGGAGGCGTTCGCGCGTTTTTTCGGCACGCCGATGTTCCTTGGCGCGCAAACTCTGATCGTGCTGATCTGGGTAGGCTTGAACCTGTCGGGCGTCGTGCATTTCGATGCCTACCCGTTCATTCTGCTCAACCTGGCGTTCAGTCTGCAGTCGGCCTATGCCGCCCCGCTGATCCTGTTGGCGCAAACCCGCCAGGCCGCTCGGGACAAAGCCCAGGCGGAAGCCGATGCCCAACATCGCGAAGCCCTGGCCATTGCCAACACCGAGCGTCAAGCCCAGGCCGCGCACAATACGGCGCAGTTGCTCGAATTGTTGGAGCAGAACACCCGCCTGACGGAAATGACCAAGGCACTGACGGAGCGTATCGACAGCTTGACCACTGAGATGCACCAGAAATTTGTCAACACGCCCCCAGAACAGTAAACCTCATACCGCGTTCGTGGCGAGGCGCTCAAGCCTGGTAGCAAATCAGGAACATGTCGAGGGCTGACTCGATCACCTGCGCTTGTTCTTCATGGGGCAGGCTCGGCTGACCCATGGAAATCTGTGGCCAGAAGGCGAAGGTCTTGATCAGCCCGTGCATTTGCTGGGCAGCAAATTCCGGTTCCACGGGCTTTAACCGGCCATCGACCTGGGCTTGGCGAATCCAGGTGGTGAGGCCTTCTTCACGCTGTCCCATGCGCGAAACCATGTTTTGGGCCCGCTCTGGAGAATGTATGGTCGCGGCGATAGCGATACGCGCCAGATCGAGGAAGTGCTCGTCTGACATCACCCGCAGCTTGGCTTGCAGTAACCGATGCAATTGCTCACGCAAAGGCTCCAGCGGGTTGTACGTCATCTCCTGCTCGGCGGTAATGCTGTTCCATAGCCGATTCAGGATTTCAGCGAACAACTCTTCCTTGCTGGGAAAGTGGTTGTACACCGTACGCTTCGACACTCCGGCGGTTGCCGCGATCTTGTCCATGCTGGTGACCTCGAAACCGTTGCTGCGAAACTCGGCAATCGCGGCCTGGAGAATGGCTTCGCGTTTTCGTTCGGTAAGGCGTTGCGGTACGGTCATGGGCATTCGTCGGTTGATGAGCGTGGAATTACACTTGGTAGTTTACTTGCTCCCGGGATTCATGCAATCTAGAAACTACACCGAGTGGTGTAGATTTAGTGTGGGCGGCTGAGTGTAGATCTCGCAGTCACCCATGTCCCGCAACGGCGAAGCGTACTTTCGGCGACGCCCTTGGAGTTATCGCACCATGAGCACTCCTGCTTCCTCGACCGACAGCACGGCTGCCAGCCCTGCCTCCCGACACGAACAAGGGAAGTTTCGCAATCACGCCCATACCCCACGAGAAGGGTTCGGCCAAATGCTGCGCATCATCTGGAACATGCTGCTCCACAAACCGCGCACCACCCGTCCGGCGGGTGCCATCACCGTCCAACCGCTGACACGCGCCGAACTGTTGGCAGCGCCGAACCAGAGTGTGTTTCGTCTCGGCCATTCCACGGTCCTGCTTAAATTGCGCGACAAATTCTGGATCACCGACCCGGTTTTCTCCGACCGTGCCTCGCCTGTGCAGTGGGCCGGACCCAAGCGTTTCCATCAGCCGCCCATCAGCCTGGACGAGCTGCCGCCGATCGAGGCGGTGATCCTTTCCCACGACCATTACGACCATCTCGATCACCAGGCCATCCTCAAGCTTGCCGCCAAGACCCGGTACTTCCTGACGCCCCTTGGCGTGGGTGACACCCTGGTCAAATGGGGCATCGAGGCCAGCAAGGTACGTCAGCTGGATTGGTGGCAACGTAGCGAAGTGGATGGCATCGAGTTCATTGCCACACCGTCGCAGCATTTTTCCGGTCGCGGCCTGTTCGATGGCAACAGCACGTTATGGGCGTCATGGGTGATGATCGACGGCGGCACGCGGATCTTCTTCAGCGGCGACACCGGTTATTTCGACGGTTTCAAGCGCATCGGCGAGCGATACGGTCCCTTTGACCTCACGCTGATGGAAACCGGCGCCTATAACGTCGATTGGCCCCATGTCCACATGCAGCCGGAGCAGACCCTCCAGGCTCATATCGACCTCAGGGGCCGTTGGCTGCTGCCGATTCACAATGGCACGTTCGACCTGGCGATGCATGCCTGGTTTGAACCCTTCGACCGCATCCTGGCCCTGGCCTGGGAGCGCAATGTGTCCATCACCACGCCGCAAATGGGCGAAGCCTTCACCCTGACCCATCCGCATCGTGGCCGTGCCTGGTGGCTGGATGTAGAGGCCTCGGCCTATCAGAACCAGGCTGGCGCGGCCTGATACCCGATGCAACGATCCCGCTATTCGATCATCGCATAGTCGGGCCGCCCCGCCGGGTCTGGCGTGGCGCCCTTGATGTTCATGCCACGCCCCGGTGCAAAGCCGGGGAAGAACACCAAGCCTTCGGCTTCAAGGCAGAATGCGAGCGCCAGGCGCGTTACATCGAGCAACTCGCCTCCCGCTTCGAAGCGCCGGATAGCCTTGACCGAAACCCCGGATTGTCGGGATAGCTCCTCGACGCTCCAGCCCAGCATGGCGCGGGCCTGTGCGCTGTGGGCAGGGGTGAATTGATAGACAGCGATGCGTTCCAGGGTGGTTTTGATTGCGAGAGAGGCCATGGGATTCTCCAAAGCAGTGGATTCAAAAATACTGTGTTTTTGTACAGTTGTTTTGAGGCCGGATCAATCTCATTTTTTTGATCAATGACCAGCGGTCTTCAGCCAAGCCACTGCGCGGTACCCTAGCCATCAGCCAACCCCGGCGCCTCCCGAATAATGAAGTGGTCCAGGTTCTCGATATTGGCGCTGAACACCCCGAACGTCTGTTCGGGATTTTTCTTGCTCGGTACCTGCTTGAACCCCGGCGTTACGCCATAAAAGAAACAATACAACGGCGCTTCACTGTCGACGGCGTGCTTGATCTCTTCCAGGAATGCCTTGCGCTTGCGGTAGTTGTCGATCAGCTTCTTGCTCAGGTAAACGTTGACCGAGTAAGGCTTCTTCTTCGCGTCGTCCGCTTGCTTGAACCAGACCTTCTGTTCGAAATCGATGCGAAAGCTCTGGGTGTAGTCCTTGATCTCCTTGATCTTCCCCCAGTAAATCAACCCTTTGTTATCCAGCAGGTACTCGATCTTCTTGAAGAACGACGCGTAGGGCGCCGTGTGTTCGCCAATCTTCAGCGGCATGCGCTTGAGCAGGTCCTTGTCGGCAAAGTTCGAAACAAAACATTCCACCGGGTGGGCGAAGACACTGGTCTTGTCCGGCGCCGAATCACGGCTCGGGTGCTCGACATGACTGGCAGGCGAAGGCGCTCGCTCATTGCCCATGGAGTCCGCCACCACCGCCAGGTTGGATGGCTTGCGCACATACTCACGGCGAGTCAGCAGCAACTCCGACGGAAAATGCTCCTCCCGACCGTCATCCATTTCCGCACCTTCCGCCTCCAGCCCTGCGGCCGGTGCTTTCAGGCTGACGTAAGGACAGCCTTCTATGTGCCGCGTGCTGGGGATGTTCTTGAAATGCGGCGTACGCACGTAGCGCACGTTCTTGGCATTGAACGTCCCCAGCACATTCTCCACATCAAACGCCGCCCGACAGGCATCGTTGGGACACTGGAAATGCTCTTTCGCGGAATCGAAGGCCACCGTCTCGTCAAAATTCAAATCGCGCACGTCATAGATCGACAGCTTTTCGTCGAGGCTGAGGCAGTAGGCGAGGTCGAATTTCATGAGGGCTCGGGTCCTTGAGGGGAGGGTATTAATAGCGAGTGGTGGGGCGGGTTGCACTGAATGTTTTCAATGCATCGTAAAAATGTCAGACAGTCAGCCCGATCGTTCTGCCTATCGAAAATATCCTGCTCAGGTTAACTTGGCTAATCCGATGGAGGTGTTGGATGAGTGAGCGGGTACAAGTGAACATGCGCGAAGCTAAGTCCATGCTCTCCCTGCTGGCTGAGCGTGCATGGCGTGGCGACAAGGTGGTGATCACCAAGGACGGCAAGCCTTATCTGGACCTGTTGCCTCATGTCGATTCATCTCGGGCGCGTAAACCTGGGCGGTTGAAGGGGAAAATTTGGATATCTGCTGATTTTGACCAGCCTACCGAAGATATAGGGTAATCGGCATCATAATGCCGGATATGAGTGCGAATGCTCATGTAACCGGAATTATATTGCTGGGAGTGAATAGCTGTTGCTTATGGTTGAACGAGAATTTTGATGGAAGAGAATCCCGGCGAACGGCGCAAGATGCTCATTGAAGACATCGTGATGCAGCACGCGATGGGGAACGAAACCCTAGGAACCGCTGTTCGCCGGCTAAGGCTCGAGGTGACCGGTCTAGACCAAGACACCTTTGCACTGATGTGTAAGATGTCGACCAAAGCCCTGTACCAGATCGAGAAGGACAAGGGCAATCCGACCCTTAGCACCATCGAATCGATTTTGAGGAAGTTCGGGCTGCGCTTGGGGCTGACCACTGCCCTCCAAACCATTTATGCGCCGCCGCCTGAACCGCGCAAGCCTGCCGCTAACGCGCCGATTCGTGGGGCTAAGCCTCGGCGAAAGCCGGCGGGTTAGCGCCGAACATCTGAGCAGGTGGGATTTCAGGCTCCTCACCAATGCACGCCTCGTCGAACTCGCCCATGGTGGTCTCGTCGATAGCGCCGATTTTCAGCAGGGCTTCAGCCGAGCTATGAATCGACTCGAAGGCCACACTTTTAAACGCGTTAGCCATTAAATATCTCCAGTAGAAGTTGGACTGAAGCCTTGCCCATCCCGTGGGGCTGCGAAGCAGCCCCGCTTTAACTAAATGTCGTCACTCAACTATCAGCCGCTCAACCCTTTCATACAACGACAGAGTAAATGCCTCTCTATCACTGGCAAGATGACAACGCCGATGACAGTTCGGACACAACGCAACGGCATTAGTAATACTGTCCGACCCTCGCTGAGCCAAATGCTTCACATGATGCACTTCAAGGAACGGCAACCCATCCACCTCGAACGGTGCCTTCTGGCCACAACCTTCGCAGACACCTTTCGCCAACCCAGCAACCCACGCCCGAACCTTCGGATCCCGAACGTAGGCTGTCGTAGCCGTGCTGACCTGCGGCGGATTTGGATTCCCTGATGGCTCGACCTTGAGTCCGTTTTTTTGAAGCCTGGAGGCTCGGCTGATCAAAGTTCGTTGATCAGATGTCGGAGCAACTTCATCGGCGCCAGGTATTACCTTATTGGCGAGTACCTTGCGGATCCGTTGAGCCACACCCGCCCCGATGTTCTTGGCAGGCATGTAGCCGCTGATGCGCCGCAAACCCATCTGTTCCAACACCGCCGAGATATTTTGCATACGGTATTCCACCGATGAGGCACTGCGCTTGCTCAGCGGTCCATCACGTAAAAGCTGGTTCTCAACCGACTTCTTGAATGTCTGGCCGCTTAACTCGCGGGCGAGCATCATCAAGTACGCATCGATCGAAGCCTCAAGCTCGTCATCGCTCCAGCCACTTTTTTCAGTTGGTGTGTCCATACAGCCGCCGAGGTTGAAAATCCTCGGACGATACTGACTGGCCATTACCCCTGTCTATGAAAATTCCTACATAACAAACTGAGCTTTCGCTCGGAATGCTCCTAGGATGCCGAATGCCCAGAGACACGTGAAACACCTCAAGCAACCGACGCCACCATGGCTTTGCTAACACCGCCTGGCCTCGCGTCCGATTCAATAACAGATAGGGGATATCTCGAAGCCAGAATCTGTTCTGGCGTAAACACGGTTGATTCTGCAAATGCAAAAAACCCCGTTTTCACGGGGTTTTTAGTAGGGCGTCAACTGACAGGCAACTCAGGATTATCAATCCCAGCTAAGTGCACCACCCGTCTGATACTCAATCACCCGCGTCTCAAAGAAATTCTTCTCTTTCTTCAAGTCCATGATCTCGCTCATCCAAGGGAACGGGTTAGTCGTGCCTGGGTACTCTTCTTTCAGACCAATCTGCGACAACCGACGGTTGGCGATGAACTTCAGATAGTCCTCCATCATCGCCGCATTCATTCCCAACACCCCGCGAGGCATGGTATCGCGTGCATATTCGATCTCCAGCTGAGTCCCTTGCAGAATCATCTGGGTCGCTTCTTCCTTCATCTCGGCATCCCACAAATGTGGGTTTTCGATCTTGATCTGGTTGATCACGTCGATGCCGAAGTTCAGGTGCATGGATTCGTCGCGCAGGATGTACTGGAACTGCTCGGCGACGCCGGTCATCTTGTTGCGGCGGCCCATGGAGAGGATCTGGGTGAAGCCGCAGTAGAAGAAGATGCCTTCCAGGACGCAGTAGTAGGCGATCAGGTTGCGCAGCAACTCCTTGTCGGTTTCCGGGGTGCCGGTTTCGAACTTCGGATCGGAAATCGAGCGGGTGTACTTCAGGCCCCAGGCGGCTTTTTTCGCGACCGATGGGATCTCGTGGTACATGTTGAAGATTTCGCCTTCATCCATGGCCAGCGATTCGATGCAGTACTGGTAGGCGTGGGTGTGGATCGCCTCTTCGAAGGCCTGGCGCAGGATGTACTGGCGGCATTCCGGGTTGGTGATCAGGCGGTATACGGCCAGGACCAGGTTGTTGGCCACCAGGGAGTCGGCGGTGGAGAAGAAGCCCAGGTTGCGCATTACGATGCGGCGTTCGTCGTCGGTCAGGCCTTCCGGGTTTTTCCAGAGGGCGATGTCGGCGGTCATGTTGACTTCTTGCGGCATCCAGTGGTTCGCGCAGCCGTCCAGGTACTTCTGCCAGGCCCAGTCGTATTTGAAAGGTACGAGCTGGTTGAGGTCGGCGCGGCAGTTGATCATGCGCTTTTCATCGACGGCGACACGGGCGGAGGCGCCCTCGAGTTCGGCGAGGCCTTCGGCGACGTCGAGTTTGTCGAGGGCGGCTTTGGCGCGAATGATCGCGGCCGAGTCGCTGGCCGTCACGGCGCGGGCTTCGAGCGCGGCGGCACCGCCGGCGCTGTCGAGGCGGTCCATGTTGGCTTCAGAAGCGTGGCCGGCATTGGCGCCTTTTACAGCGACTTCGCCATCTTCTTTGTCGAATTCGTCCCAGCTCAGCATGACGTGTCGTCTCCTGCGTGAGGGCCAGAAGCCTGGTAAGGGCCTGCTGGCGGCGGTGGATCTTGGAAAATCGTTTCTTGCAGCTGACGCAGGCAATAAACAGAAAAATGTACGGGTCATGCTGAAGCGGCGGTGAACGCGAAAAGGCGAGGGGCCTTTGCGTGGGCTTCAGGCTGGCTTGATCCCCTGTAAGGGAATATTGCAGGCCCGTTTAAGGCGGCATTATAAGGACTTTTTTGCCTACGTGGTGCGGCGAAATCGCCCACGGAGGGCGTGCTGGGGGGGCGTATTCGCGTTGGAGCGAGGGTTTACAAGGCTTTGGCGGTTATAGATTTTTTTTGCATGAATCGAATGACATGATTTTTTGATCAAAAAACGACCTGTTTTTGCGTTTTTACACTACATGTTGTGTTTGGGGAGGGTTTTCGACGTCGCCAGACACAACCAGGCCCGATCAAATCGGGCCCTGAAAAATAGCGGTAATGATCAGCCGTCCGAACAGCCGTTGCCCATGACGCTGTAGCGCAGGATATGACGTTGGCCCTTGGAGTCTTCGTATTCCATTTTTGCCGGGACCACTTCGCAGACGTTCGGGACAGCGCTCATGGAGATGATTCTGGCGATGTCCAGGTGGGTGGAGTAGGTGTACTCCTCAATGGCGGTTTTTTGCCGGGCGACATCGGTCGGGGCCTCGTCTGCCATCGCCGTTGCGCAAAGGCTGCCGAGGACCAGGACCCATAAAGCTTTCATCTGATTTCACCTTTCTTGAGGTCGAGTGGGGTCACGCAACCTTTTTGGGGTTGCGTGTGGAGCAGGTTTTGGGAAGTTGATTAACGGCCTTCGTGGGGGCTGTGTTGCGTCAATCATGTTTGCCGGTTGGCGAGATGGATTCTAGGGCGCGGGGATTGATGCAAACAGACCGGGTTTTGATAAAGACTTTTGGTTGATTTGGTAATAATCGCTGACGGCTGAAGAGTGCCTGTTAACTCTGTGTTGGATTGGCTGGCGTCATCGCGAGCAGGCTCGTTCCCACAAGGGAATGGGTTGTGATTATGGTCTTGCACGTTTGTACCGACATTTTGTAGGGACTTGTTACTACCATCGTCGAATGGTTCTATAGGCCCGCCCCGGGCTACAACGGGACCATACAAAAACAACTATGTCACCGAGGTAAGAAACATGAGTGCGGCTTCTCTGTATCCCGTTCGTCCCGAGGTAGCAGCCAGTACGCTGACTGACGAGGCGACCTACAAGGCCATGTACCAACAGTCGGTGGTCAACCCGGATGGCTTCTGGCGCGAGCAGGCCAAGCGCCTCGACTGGATCAAGCCGTTCACTACGGTGAAGCAGACGTCCTTCGACGATCACCATGTCGATATCAAGTGGTTTGCCGACGGCACCTTGAACGTTTCCTATAACTGCCTCGACCGTCACCTGGCCGAGCGTGGTGATCAGGTCGCGATTATCTGGGAAGGCGATGACCCGGCCGAGAGTCGCAAGATCACTTACCGTGAACTGCACGAAGAAGTGTGCAAGTTCGCCAACGCCCTGCGCGGCCAGGACGTGCATCGCGGCGACGTGGTGACGATCTACATGCCGATGATCCCCGAGGCTGTGGTCGCCATGCTGGCCTGTACCCGCATCGGCGCGATTCACTCGGTGGTGTTCGGTGGTTTTTCGCCGGAAGCACTGGCCGGTCGCATCATCGACTGCAAATCCAAAGTGGTGATCACCGCCGACGAAGGCGTTCGTGCCGGCAAGAAGATCCCGCTCAAGGCTAACGTCGACGACGCGCTGACCAACCCGGAAACCAGCAGCATCCAGAAAGTCATCGTGTGCAAGCGCACCGCGGGCAACATCAAGTGGAACCAGCATCGCGACATCTGGTACGAAGACTTGATGAAGGTGGCGGGCACCGTGTGCGCGCCAAAGGAAATGGGCGCTGAAGAAGCGCTGTTCATCCTCTACACCTCCGGTTCCACCGGCAAGCCAAAGGGCGTGCAACACACCACGGCCGGCTACCTGCTGTACGCGGCCATGACCCATGAGCGCGTGTTCGACTACAAGCCGGGCGAGATCTACTGGTGCACCGCCGACGTCGGTTGGGTCACCGGCCACAGCTATATCGTCTACGGTCCGCTGGCGAACGGCGCGACCACCCTGTTGTTCGAAGGCGTGCCGAACTACCCGGACATCACCCGGGTGGCCCAGGTCATCGACAAGCACAAGGTCAATATCCTTTACACCGCGCCGACCGCTATTCGCGCGATGATGGCCTCGGGCACCGCGGCCGTCGAAGGCGCCGATGGCAGCAGCCTGCGCCTGCTGGGTTCGGTGGGTGAGCCGATCAATCCGGAAGCCTGGGACTGGTACTACAAGAACGTCGGCAAGGAACGTTGCCCGATCGTCGACACCTGGTGGCAGACCGAAACCGGTGGCGTGCTGATCAGCCCGCTGCCAGGTGCCACGGCGTTGAAACCGGGTTCGGCCACGCGTCCGTTCTTCGGCGTGGTGCCGGCACTGGTGGACAATCTCGGCAACCTGATCGAAGGCGCGGCCGAAGGCAACCTGGTGATCCTCGATTCGTGGCCAGGCCAGGCGCGGACGCTGTACGGCGACCACGACCGTTTCGTCGATACCTACTTCAAGACCTTCAGCGGCATGTATTTCACCGGCGACGGTGCGCGTCGCGATGCCGATGGCTACTACTGGATCACCGGTCGGGTGGATGACGTGCTCAACGTGTCCGGCCATCGCATGGGCACGGCCGAGATCGAAAGCGCCATGGTCGCCCACCCGAAAGTCGCCGAAGCGGCGGTGGTCGGTGTGCCGCACGATATCAAGGGGCAGGGCATCTATGTCTATGTCACCCTCAATGCCGGCGAAGAAACCAGCGAAGCCCTGCGCCTGGAGCTGAAGAACTGGGTGCGTAAGGAGATCGGTCCGATTGCTTCGCCGGATGTCATCCAATGGGCGCCAGGGCTGCCGAAAACCCGCTCCGGCAAGATCATGCGCCGTATCCTGCGCAAGATCGCCACGGCGGAATACGACGGGTTGGGTGATATCTCCACGCTGGCCGACCCGGGTGTGGTGGCGCATTTGATCGAGACACACAAGACCATGAACGTCGCCTGACGACGGTTCGTGTCACCTGAAAGCTCCGCCCGGTAATTGCCGGCCGGGGCTTTTTTTCGACTTGCCTTTACTCAATGGCAAGCTGAGCCACCGCTATTGCGAGCAGGCTCGCTCCCACATTGGTCCGGGGCGGCTCCCAATATCCAGTCGCCGCAGATCCCCTGTGGGAGCGAGCTTGCTCGCGATGACGGTGCTCCGGTCAGCACAGGATCCACAGACAGGCTGCCTTCGCGAGCAAGCCCGCTTGTGTCTTGCTCTGCGATTAAACTGATGGTGAGAGCGGTGAGTGGCAAGCTGAATGCCCGGAGTGCTTAAAGCACGTGTGGGAGCCCATGCTGCCACTCACCTCTCCACTCTGGTCATTGAGCCCGAACAGTTGAACGAGCCCACCTCGAACAGTTACAAGCGTGGGCCAAGCCAGAGCGCTCTCACTTTGAGTGTAAGAGGGTTTGGCTATGTTTTCCTATGCCGGTATTGATGTTTCCAAGGACAGTCTCGAGGTTCAGGTCAATCTGCTGGAGGCCGGGATTAGATGCCCTAATGCCGAAGGTGATTTTCCTGGGTTGATTGGATGGCTGATGCTGCACCAGGTGGGTCGCGTGTTACTGGAGGCCACTGGCGGTTATGAGCGCAAAGTCATGAAGGCACTTCAGGCTGCGGGCTTTGACGTCATACGGATCAACCCATG